>DATLVT010000047.1:0-5899 GCA_035577105.1 Polyangia bacterium | reverse complement strand
AAAATTGCGCGCCTCGCGGGCGCCGCATCTTTATTCGCCACGCTGGCCTGTAGCGCCAGCAAGACGCCCGAAGGTCCGAACGACAGCGGTCAGACGACCGGAGGCGCCAGCGGGGGGAACGCCGGCACCGGCGGCGCTGGCGGTTCGACCGCGGGCAGCGGCGGCGGCACGGCCAGCGGCTCGGGCGGGCAATCAGCTAATGACGCGCTGGGCTCGGGCGGCACGGTGGGCTCCGGAGGGACCACCGTCGGCGGCGCGGGGGGCGGCGACGCGGGTGGCGGCGAACGTCCCGTCTCCGCCGACTGTCCGGCCGGGGCGCTGCTGTGCGACGACTTTGAAAGCTATGCCGCGGGCAGCAGCGATCTCAGTCCCAACTGGACCTCCGAAATCATCGGCGGCAAGGTGGCCGTCGAGACCGGCAAGCCGTTTCGCGGCGCGAAGGCTGTTCACCTGACCACCACGCTGTCGCCCGCCAATGAGCCGGTGCGGACGAACGGTGGGCCGCTACGCGCCGCCACGCTGATCAAGACGGGCGCCCCGCTGTTCCCGGCGCCAGCCAACACCTTCTGGGGCCGGGCGATGGTGTGGGTGACCAAGATGCCTCCGGCCGGTCGCATGGGAGACGTGCACTCCAGCCACATCGAAGCCAGCGGCATGCTTCCCAACGGCCGGCTGGCGAAATACGGCGAGGGCATCATGGGCGGGCAGCTGCTGGCTGGTTACACCCAGCGCCCCGCCACCGAGAACGATCTGCCGCTGGTTGACTGCGGACCGAGAGCCGGCCCCGGCATCCCCGAGGGACGCTGGGTCTGTGTCGAGTGGCAGATCGATGGCGCCAAGAACGCCATGCACATGTGGTTCGACACCAAGCTGCAAACCCAGGTCGACGTGAACGGCGCCATGGGCGGCACCTGCACCTGGCAGGCTCCCCCCTTCGACAAGCTGTTCCTGGGCTGGCGCCACTCGCAACCGTCACCCATCGACACCGAGATGTGGATGGACAACGTCGTCCTCGACACCAAGCGCGTCAACTGCCCGGCGCCATAGTCGCGCTCGAGCGGGTCCAAGAAACGAGGAGGCGCGACCGGGGGAGCCCGTGAGGGGGTGAACCCCCTCACGCTTAGACTTTCAGGATGTCCATCACCGGGCCGGTGCTGTCGCCCAGCTTGGCGTCGTTGATGCCCATCGTGCGCAGCGTGGTCACCAGCATGTCGGACACCTTGGTGGTGGTCGGCAGCGAATAGTGCTGGCCGGTGTTCAGCATGCCGCCGCCGTGTCCGGCGATCAGCACCGGCATGTCGTCGTGGTTGTGCCGATCACCGTCGGAGATTTCGCTGGAGAAGTAGACGGTCGAATTGAACAGCAGGTCGGCCGAGCCATCGACAGTGGTCTTCAGCTTGTTCAGGAAGTAATAGAGCAGCGTCATCTCGTAGGTGTCGATGGTCTGCAGCTGCATCAAATTCACGGCCTGGCCACCGTGGTGCGAGATGTCGTGGTGGCCGCGGGTGATCCCCAGGTTGCTGTAGACGTGCTGACCGCCGGCGTTCCCCAGCATGAAGGTGAAGATACGGGAAACATCGCACTGCATCGCCAGCACCATGATGTCGGCGAACGACTTGACGTTCTTTTCAAAGTCCATTGCCGCTGCCGGATCGGGCGCCGTGGCTCCCTTACAGGACGCGCCCGTTCCCACGTCGGTGACCTGGCGTTCGGTCTCGCGCACGCTGGTGAAATACTCGTCCAGCTTTTGACGGTCGGTGGCGCCCAGACGGCTCTGCAACGCCGTCCCGCGCGCGGTGGCCACGTCGAGGACGCTCTTCCGGTAGAGCAGCCGTTTGGCCTGATCGGCCTGGCTGGCCATCGGATCGACGCCGCTGAAGATGAGATCGAAAGCGATCTTGGCGTTGGTGATCTTTGGCACCGGGGTCGAGATGCCCGACCATGAAATCGCGCGCACGTACGGGCACCCGTATCCGCTGTCGCAGGTACCGGCCTGCGCCCCGGCTTCCATGCCCAGGACGACCGACTCGACATGCGTGGCCTTGCCGACCTTCTGGGCGGCGACCTGGTCAATCGAGATCCCCAACCGGATGTCCGTCGTGGATTTCACCGCCGTGGCGCAGGTGATGAATCCCGAGGTCCCGGCGGCGTGGTCACCCGCCGAGGCCGGCTTGGCCGGCTGGTTCACGGTGCCGGTGACGACCATGAAATCAGACTTCAGCGGCGCCAGCGGCATGAGGATGGGCGTGAGGGCATAGTTGGGGCCCGTGGTCGCCGGTCTCCACGCCGCCATGACGATGCCGTCGGGAACGTAGTAGTAGATCACCCGCTTGGGCGAGCCGAGATCGGCGGCGCGTGCGCGGCGGGGAATCAGCGACTCAAGCAGCGGCAATCCGACCATGGTGCCGGCGGTGCCGAGGAAGGCGCGCCGGGCAAGTCCACGTTCGTTCCGCTTCCAACCCAAGCTCATGGCGAACCTCCCGCGGGCTCTCCGCGTCGTTTTTGAAACGTGTCGCTGGCGACAATGCTCTGGACCAGGGTCTCGAACTTGTAGCCGGCCTTGCCGAAGGCCGCGGCCACCCCCTTGAGCACGGCCGGATCCATGTGTCCGGGCGTATCCGCGGGCGAACGACCAAGGGCGTACGTATAGACCTTGCTGGTCATGCAGGCGGAGAAGTGCGGATCCGCCGAGATCATCGCGCCCAGATCATGAATGCCGCTGAAGGGCTTGCCGTCGACGTAGTTGCCCGACGAGTCGATGGGCAGCCCGTTGTCCATCGTGCGATAGGCGCCGACGGCGTCGTAGTTCTCGAAGCCGAACCCGATGGGATCCATCAGCAGGTGGCAGGTGGCGCAGGACTTTTCCTTGTGGGCTTCCAGCTGCTGGCGGCGGGTGGAACCCGGCTGCAGCGGCGGCAACATCGTGTTGACGTTGTTGGGAGGCGGCGGCACGTCCATGCAAAGGAGGTCGTTCATGACCCACTTGCCGCGAAGGACGGGCGACGTCCGGTCGGCGTGCGACGTGGCGGTGAGGATGGTCCCCTGCCCCATGAAGCCGCCGCGCTGGGTGTTGGTCAGCGTGACCTTCTTCAGGTCCTTGGAACCGACCGCCGGCAGGCCATAGTGCGTCGCCAGGCGATCATTAAGGTAGGTGAAGTTGCCGGTCAGCAGCGAATCCGCCGGCACCCCGCCGAAGGCGATGTCGCGAAACAGAAGCTCCGTCTCCTGCTGCATCGACGTCCGCAGCTCGTCGTCGAACTTCGGGAAGGCCACCGCGTCGGGTTTGAAGTCGGGCAGCATGCGGGTGTAAAGCCACTGCCCGGCGAAGTTCTGCACCAGGGCGCTGGACTTTGGATCCTGCAGCATGCGCGTGATCTGCGTCTGCTGGACCTTGATGTCGCGCAAGCTGCCCGACGCGGCCGCCGAGAAGAGGGCGTCGTCCGGCATCGAGCTCCAGAGGAAGTACGACAGCCGCGAAGCGATCTCGTAAGGCGATAGCGCGTGCGGCGTCAGCGACGTGGGGTCGGGATCCAGCTCGATGCGGAAGAGAAAATCCGGCGAGATGAGCAGCGCCTGCAATGCCAGCTTGAGGCCGACGTCGGCCGTGTCCATCTGCCCCTTGGCCACGGTCACCAGGCCCAGGTACGGCGTCAGTTCGGCGTCCTGGACCGGACGCCGCCAGGCCTTGGTCGCCCAGTTCTGAATGGTGGTGTGAATGCAGCTATCCGCGGCGGTGTCGCAGGTGACGTTGCGGGCGCGGTTGGCGCCCAGCGCTTCGTCGCTCAGCAGTTCGGCTGCTTGCTGATACTGCTGCATCTGCACCGGGGCCAGCGTCAGAAACTCGGCGATGTTGTCGAAGCCGTCGCTGCGGTTGTCGGCGGTGAAATCGTCGGCCGGGTGCAGGGCCGAACCCAGCAGATCGCGAACCGTGTTGTTGTACTCGGCCCGATTGAGCCGGTGCATCGTCACCCGGCCAGGATCAGTCCCAGCCGGAACGGGATTGCCTGGTCCTCCGGGTCCGGGCCCACCGGGTCCACCCGGCCCGCCAGGCCCTCCCGGACCAGGTGGCTCGTTGGTTGGGTCACCGGTTGAACCAATTTGTCCCGAGCAACCCGCGAGGGAGGCCCAGGCCACCATGGTGATCAGACGCAAGACATTGCTGGAGCTCATAGGCCTCATGGGACAGGTACCCCCTGCGTGACGATAAGGGTCAAGTCCGCGCTCCCCCAGCCAGGATCCACCGCCACCCGCGCGCGTGCAGAGAACAGCAAATGGTAGGCCACGACGGCGCCCACGTCACTACAGTCTTTCGACAGCTCGATCTGTTAACTGTAAACAACAGTTGTTAAAAGCCGTTTACAGCATCTCGCTGTCATGCGTCAGCGCCAGAGGTACCGCGCCACGCCGGCGATGAGGACCGTCGCCCCCACCGCCAGGGCCCCCCAGGCCAGGCGATCGCGGCTGTGGGCGGCCGAGGCGTGCTGCTCGACTTCGGCATAGGTCAAGGCCTGACGGCCACTGTCACGCTCCGAACGGGCGGCCAGATAGAAACCGCCGCTGGCAGCCACTGACAGGACCCCGCCCCCGAGCAAGGCGTATTCGACGCCGTCGAGGCGTCGCCATGGGCGGGCGGCCGGCGGCGGGGTGGCGGCCAGGTTGGCGTCAGGCACGACCGCCGCAGGCGTCCCCGCGTCACCGGCCCGCGGCAATGGGCGAATGGCCGGGGGTTCGGCCGACGACAGAGCGCTCTCGCCGGATGGGGGGACGTCGGAATTCGGCGAGGCGACAGCGGCGGGCGTCGCAGGCGTTGGCGGTCCGACCACCGGCGAGGCGCCTTCCTCTCGACAGCGCACCAGATTGGCCCGCGCTCGATCGGCCTCTCGTTTGGGCGGAGAGGCTTCCAGGAATCGCTGATAAAGGCCGATGGCCGCCGGGCAGCGACCAGCCAGGCGGAGCGCCTGGGCCCAGACGTAAAGGACGTCGCGGTGGGGTTCCAGACCGTAGGTGGTCTCGAATTCGGCGGCCGCCGCGGCGAACTGTTTCGCATCGTAGAGCCGAAGCCCGCGATCCAGGTGGACCTTCGCTTCGCCCCCGACGGGCGGGCCGCCCTCGGCGCGCGCGGGCAAACTGCGCCCAGCCGTCAGCGCCGCCAGGATCAACAGCGCCAGCGCGACGGCGCCGGCGCGGACGGATCTAGCGGGGGAAGGGCGCATCCAGATCGGCTTGACGCCGCGGAGGCGCCGATTCTTTGGCGGCGACGTTGGTCGGCAGATGCCGCTTGCGGGAGACGCCAGCCGAACGACGCACGACACTGCGCCGTGGTGCTGCCAGCGGTTGGGCGGCCACCGTCACCAGCGGAGGGACGCTGCTGGCGCTGAGGGGAGCCGGCACCGGCCCGGGTGCGGCGCCTTCGACCGGGGCGGGCACCGCCGCCAGCGCGGGAACCGCCGCCGCGGCCGTCGACGTCCTTGACGGCGCCGCGTCCGCGACGCGAGGCGAGCGATTCTGAACGCCCAGCCAGTAGGCGCCTCCCGACAGGGTCACCAGCGTCAGCGCCGCCGCCGTCAGCAAGGTCGACCGCTGCAGGCGCGGGCGGGCGGGCGGGTGCGGCGCCTGCGCCGACTGGACGGCTTCGCCGCCGCCGCCCAGATCGTGATGCAAGAAACTTTCGGACGCTTCGTCGATCCGCCGCGGCCGTCGGCCGCCGAACAGCTCCTGCATGTACCGGGCAAGCTCCACCGACGACACAGCCATCCCCTGCGCCTGCGCGAAGGCTTCCAGATCGATCTGCATCTCCTGGGCGGTGGCGTAACGCTCGTCGCGCGTTCGCTTGAGAGCGCGCAGCACGATGGCCGCCAGCGCGGGCGGATAGTCGGCGCGCAGCGCCGCCGGTGGCGTG
>DATLVT010000046.1:0-4263 GCA_035577105.1 Polyangia bacterium | reverse complement strand
ACGGAGGCGGAGGCTCTGTTCGAGCAGGCCGCGCCGCGCCCGCTGGCGGTGGTCGATCTGGCAGACGGCCGATCCGCCCTGGAGCAGGCCAACGTCAGCATGGGGCTGGCGCTGTCGCCCGACGAGATCGATTACCTGCTGGCCCACTACCGGGCCTTGGGGCGCAGCCCCACCGACGTCGAGCTGATGATGTTCGCGCAGGCCAACAGCGAGCACTGCCGGCACAAGATCTTCAACGCCGACTTCATCATCGACGGGCAGGTCCAGGACGTGTCGCTGTTCAAGATGATCCGTCGCAGCACCGACGCCTCGCCAGGCGGGGTGCTGTCGGCGTACAGCGACAACGCGGCGGTGATCGAAGGCCACACCGCAGGGCGGTTCTTTCCCGACGCGGCCAGCGGCATCTACGGGTTCCATCGCGAGCCGACCCACATCGTGATGAAGGTGGAGACGCACAATCACCCGACGGCCATCTCGCCGTTTCCGGGAGCGGCCACCGGTTCGGGCGGCGAGATCCGCGACGAAGGCGCCACCGGACGGGGCGCCAAACCCAAGGCCGGGCTGACCGGATTTTCCGTCTCCAACCTGCGTCTGCCCGGCGCCCTGCGCCCCTGGGAGGGCGATCACGGCAAGCCGGGACGCATCGCCTCGCCCCTGGAGATCATGCTCGACGGGCCGCTGGGGGGCGCCGCCTTCAACAATGAGTTCGGGCGTCCCAACCTGGCCGGTTATTTCCGCACCTTCGAGCTGGAGGTGGCCGGCCCGGACGGTGGTCGCGAGGTGCGCGGTTATCACAAGCCGATCATGCTGGCCGGCGGCTACGGCAACATCCGTCCCGGCGACGTGAAAAAGATGGCGATTCCACCGGGCGCGCCGCTGGTGGTGCTGGGCGGGCCGGCCATGTTGATCGGCCTGGGCGGCGGGGCCGCCTCGTCGGTGGCGTCAGGCGCCCAGGAAGAGGATCTGGATTTCGCGTCGGTCCAGCGCGACAACGCCGAGATGCAGCGCCGCTGCCAGGAGGTGATCGATCGGTGCTGGGCCCTGGGCGAGGGCAATCCCATCCTGTCCGTCCACGACGTCGGCGCCGGGGGCCTGTCGAACGCGCTGCCCGAGCTGGTCAACGACAGCGGCCGCGGCGCCCATTTCGGCCTGCGCCGCATCCCCAACGACGAACCGTCGATGTCGCCGCTGGAGCTGTGGTGCAACGAGGCGCAGGAGCGGTACGTGCTGGCCATCGCGCCCGAGCGCCTGGCCCAGTTTCAAGCGCTGTGCGCGCGCGAGCGCTGCCCGCACGCGGTGCTGGGCGAGGCCACCGCCGACGGAAAGCTGGTGGTCGACGACGCGCACTTCGACAACACGCCGATCGATCTGCCGCTGTCGGTGCTGCTGGGCAAGCCGCCCAGGATGACCCGCGACGTCCATCGCCTGCCGGTGGCCGGCGAACCATTCGACACCGCGGGGATCGATCTGGGCGACGCGGTGACGCGCGTCTTGCGCCTGCCCACGGTGGCTGACAAGACGTTCCTCATCACCATCGGCGATCGCACGGTGGGCGGGCTGGTCTGCCGCGACCAGCTGGTGGGCCCCTGGCAGGTGCCGGTGGCGGACGCCGCCGTGTCGTGCACCAGCTTTGACGTCACCACCGGCGAGGCGATGGCCATGGGCGAGCGGGCGCCGGTCGCCCTGCTGGATGCGCCGGCGTCGGCGCGGCTGGCCGTCGCCGAGGCGATCACCAACATCGCGTCGGCGCCGGTGGCGCGTCTCTCCGACATCAAGCTGTCGGCCAACTGGATGGCCCCCGCCGGTCACCCGGGCGAAGACGCCCGCCTTTACGAGGCGGTCCGGGCCGTGGGGACCGCGCTGTGCCCGGCGCTGGGCATCGCCATCCCGGTGGGAAAAGATTCGATGTCGATGCGCACGGTCTGGACCGAACGCGGCGAGAGCCGCAGCGTCACGGCGCCGCTGTCGTTGATCATCAGCGCGTTCGCGCCCGTCACCGACGTGCGCGCCGCCCTGACGCCGGAGCTGCGGCGCGACGCCGGCGAGACCGAGCTCCTGTTGATCGATCTCGGCGCCGGCCAGAACCGTTTGGGGGCGTCGTGCCTGGCCCAGGTGCACGGACAGCTGGGCAGCCAGCCGCCCGATCTCGATGATCCGGAGCGGCTGCGCGGGTTCTTCGACGCGGTGGCGACCTTGCGCAGCGGCGGCAAGCTGCTGGCCTATCACGATCGCAGCGACGGAGGCCTCCTGGTGACGTTGCTGGAGATGGCCTTCGCCGGCGGGTGTGGTCTGGCCATCGACGTGCCGGGGCGCGACCCGGTCGCCGCGCTCTTCAGCGAGGAGCTGGGGGCGGTGGTCCAGGTGCGCGTCGGCGACGTGGCCGCAGTGGAGGCGGCCTTCGCGCAGCACGGCCTGGGCGAGCTCGTCCATCGCATCGGCCGGCCGGTGCCGGGCGATCGCGTTCGTTTCCGCCACGTCGGCGCCATCGTCTTCGAAGAATCGCGGACCACCTTGCGCGGCATCTGGGCCGAGACCACGCACGCCATGGCCGGGCTGCGCGACGACATCGCCTGCGCCGACGAAGAGCAGAGCCTGCGCTGCGACGACGAAGATCCCGGCCTGCAGGTGTCGCTGTCGTTCGATCCCAGCCACGACGTGGCGGCGGCGCTGCTGGCCGGTCGTCCCCGGCCGCGCGTGGCCATTCTGCGCGAACAGGGCGTAAACGGACAGGTCGAGATGGCGGCGGCCTTTGATCGAGCCGGCTTCGAATCGGTCGACGTGCACATGAGCGATCTGCTGGGCGGACGCATTGACCTGGGCGGATTTCGGGGGCTGGCCGCCTGCGGAGGCTTCTCGTACGGCGACGTGCTGGGCGCCGGCGAGGGATGGGCAAAGTCGATTCTCTTTCACCCGGCCGTGCGCAGGCAGTTCGCGGATTTCTTCGCGCGGCCGAACACGTTCGCGCTGGGCGTCTGCAACGGTTGCCAGATGATGTCGGGGCTCAAGGAGATCATCCCCGGCGCCCAGCACTGGCCGCGTTTTGTCCGCAACCGCAGCGAGCAGTTCGAAGCACGCCTGGCCCTGGTGCAGATCCAGCACAGCCCGTCGATCTTCTTCGCGGGCATGGAGGGATCACGGCTGCCCATCGCCGTGGCGCACGGCGAGGGTCGGGCCGAGTCGGTGTCGCCCATCGAGCGCGACGCCCTGGAGGCGGCCGGCCTGGTGGCGGCCCGTTATGTCGACCACCACGGGCGCGTCACGGAGCGCTATCCCGACAACCCCAGCGGTTCACCGGCGGGCATGACCGCGCTGACCACACCCGACGGGCGGGTGACCATCTTGATGCCGCATCCAGAGCGGGTCTTCCGCAATGTGCAGCTTTCCTGGCATCCGCCGAGCTGGGGGCAAGGTCCAGGGCAAAAGGACGACAGCCCGTGGATGCGGCTGTTCCGGAACGCGCGGGTCTGGGTCGCAAGCATCGGTTGACGACAGAAGGAGGCGACTATGAAGATCGGAATCTTTGGTTCAGGCGTCGTGGGTAACACGCTGGGCACGAAGTTCACGGAGCTGGGGCACGAGGTGAAGATGGGCTCGCGCACTGCCAGCAACGACAAGGCCGCTGCCTGGGTCGGCAGCGCTGGCAGCAAGGCGTCGCAAGGGACGTTCGCCGACGCGGCCGCCTTTGGCGAGATCCTGTTCAACTGCACCTCGGGCGCGGTGTCGCTGCCGGCGCTGGAGGCCGCCGGGGCAAAGAATCTGGCCGGCAAGATCCTGGTGGACGTCTCCAACCCGCTGGATTTCTCCAAGGGGATGCCGCCGTCACTGACCGTGTGCAACACAGATTCGACGGGCGAGCAGATCCAGCGGGCCTTCCCGAACGTCAAGGTGGTCAAGGCGCTGAACACCTTGACCAGCGCGCTGATGGTCAACCCGGGGGCGCTGGCCGGCGAGCACGATCTGTTCATCTGCGGCAATGACGACGGGGCCAAGGGTCGGGTCACCGAGATCCTTCGCGAATGGCTGGGCTGGAAAAACATCGTCGATGTCGGCGACATCACAGCGGCGCGGGGGACCGAAGGGTTGATGTTGCTGTGGATCCGCTTGTACGGAAAATTGCAGACGCCGCATTTCAACTGGCACATCACCCGATAGGCGGCTGTCACGAAACAGTCACGGTATCGTCGCCAGCCATCAACAGACGCGCCGCCATAATCGACTCCAACAAAGACAAAAATGGAGCGTGCGTGATGTTTGACTTCGATA
>DATLVT010000045.1:0-6610 GCA_035577105.1 Polyangia bacterium | reverse complement strand
TCGCTCCGTCGGGGGGGCGGCAGGTGTGGGTTCCCTCCCCCGCGCCCCCGCGACCAAGAGATGGGAGCCCTCCTCACGTACCGCTGGCAGTGTATGTTTGAGCGGATCGTGAACTGGGATCGGAATCGCAATCGGGAGACGCGCTGATGTGCGGGATCGCGGGCGCGCTCGCTTCGACGCTGGAGGGACGGCCGCGGCCCGGCCTGGTGCAGCGTTTCGCCGCCGCCATGGTCCACCGCGGCCCCGACGGCGCCGGTTTTTTTCACCAGGGGCCGATCGCCCTGGCCCACCGCCGCCTGGCCATCATCGATCTGTCCGAGGCGGGCCGCCAGCCGATGATCAACGAGGACGGCCAGGTCGCCATCGTCGTCAACGGCGAGATCTACAACCACCGCGAGCTGCGGGCCGATCTCGAAAAGAAGGGACATCGTTTTCGCAGCGCCAGCGACTCGGAGGTGGTGGCGCACCTTTACGAGGAGGTCGGCGCCCGCGTGCCGGAGTTCTTGCGCGGGATGTTTGCCCTGGCGGTGTGGGACGCCCGCGCCGGCAAGCTGCTGCTGGCGCGCGATCGCTTCGGGGAGAAACCGCTTTACTACGCCTTTCGCGCCGACGGGTTCGTCTTCGCGTCAGAGCTGGCGGCCCTGCTGGCAGACGAAGGGACGGCCGCCACCATCTCGCCGGCGGCGCTGGACGAATATCTGGCCCTGCAGTATGTGCCCAGCCCGCGCACGATCTTCCACGAGATCCAGAAGCTGCCCGCCGGCCACCTGCTGGAGGTGCGTTGCGGACAGAGGGCCGCCGAGCCGCGCCGTTACTACAACCTCAGCTTCGCGCCGGTGCTGGACGACATCAGCGAGGAAGAGGCGGCCCGGCGCGTGCGTACCACCGTCGAGGAGGCGGTGCGCATGCGCCTGATGTCGGACGTGCCGCTGGGCGCGTTCCTGTCGGGCGGAATCGATTCGTCGATCGTGGTGGCGTGCATGGCCCACGCCTCCAGCCAGCCCATCAAGACGTTCTCCGTCGGGTTCACCGACGGCAAGAAGCAAGACGGCGAGCTGCCCTATGCGCGCCTGCTGGCCGAGCGCTACCACACCGATCACCACGAGCTGGTGGTCGATCCCAACATGGTCAGCATGCTGCCCAGCATCGTGCGCCACCACGGCGAGCCGTACGCCGACACGTCGGCGGTGCCCACCCGGTACCTGTGCGAGATGACCCGCCGCCACGTCACCGTGGCGCTGTCGGGCGACGCCGGCGACGAGACCTTCGGCGGCTACCGGCGGTACGTCTGGGCCCACGTCGCCAACCAGTTGCTGCGCCTGCCCCGCCCGCTGCTGGGCGTGGTGGTGCGGGCGCTGGGCGCGGCGCCGGGAGGACCGGCCCGCTGGCTGCGCGAATACGGCGCCCGCCTTGACGGCGACGAGGCCAGCCGCTACCTGCGCTTCGTCTGTCACTTTTCCGCGGCCGAAAAGACCGCGCTTTACACGCCCGCGCTGCGCGAACGGTTCGCCGTCGACGCCACCGCCGCCGATTTCGCCGAACGCCTGCGCCGCAGCCAGGGCCAGGACACCGTCAGTCGCCTGTGCGATCTGGACGTCGACACCTATCTGCCCGACGACATCCTGACCAAGGTCGACATCGCCAGCATGACCCACAGCCTGGAGGCGCGCGCCCCGTTCTGTGATCACCACGTCGTCGAGCTGGGCGCCGCGCTGCCGGGGCGCCTCAAGATCCGCAACGGCAAGGGCAAGTACATCCTGAAGAAGGCCTTCGCCGACATGATCCCCGACGAGATCGTGAACCGGCGCAAGAAGGGGTTCTCCCTGCCCACGGCGCGCTGGTTTCGGGGACGCCTCTACGGCTTCGCGCGCGAGCTGCTGCTGTCCGACGCCGCCCGGGCCCGCGGCCTGTTCGAGCCGGCGGCCGTGGAAGCGCTGCTGGACCGGCACCGCGGCGGCGAAGACCACGGCGAACGCCTGTGGAACCTGGTCGTTCTGGAGACCTGGTACCGCGAGATGGTCGACGGCCGGGCGGCCTTCATCAGCGAGATCGCCGCCACCGCCGACCAGCTGGCGCGGACAGAGGCCGCGACGGCCGCCGGGAGAGCGACCGCCGGCGCGGCCTCTGCGTGAGGCCGATGGGCAGCCCGACCTCAGCTGCCGCCGTCGCCTATCCGTGCAGGAGTGTGTAGCCTAGCTTCCGCAGGACGGTGAACATGTCGGCGAGGTGGAGCGTCAGCAGGAACGCCAGCGCGTAGAACCACGCCGGCTGCTTCGACTCCCACTCCAGGAACGGACGGGAGATGACCCGGGAGATCCGCGGGCGGGTCATCACCCACCCGACCAGGGCGCCGATGGCCAGCCCCGCCAGGATGTCGGTGGGATAGTGCTGGCCGACGTAGATCCGGGGCACGCACACCACCACCACGCCCACGACAAAGAGAAGGGCCCCCGCGCCCACGGACACGGCGCCGATTCCCGCCGCCAGGGCGCCCCACACCATCGCGTGGTCACTGGGAAAAGAACTCCAGTGTCGCAGCCCAACACTGGACGTGCCCACCGGAAAAGACAGGTGCAACGAGGGATCCGTGAATGGGCGCATGCGAAACGGAAGAAGGTGACTGAGGGCCCGCCCCAGGATCACGGCGGCCGCGGTGGCCATGATCGCCCCCAGGACCGCGGAGCGCCGGTCGTCGTCCGCCGGGCGCCCCGGTCGAAACCACGCCCACCAGACGACGGCCATGGCCAGATCGGCCTTGAATCCGATCTCTTCGGAGTTCCACACTCGAACAAACACATCGAGGGCGGGAAAGGCCCTGATGTGCGCGATGCCATCAAAGATCGATCGATCGACGATGTTCACGTGCGCCAGACAACGCGGCAGAGACGCTCGATCACCGCTCGCACAGTTCGAAGATTGCGAATAGTAACACTTTAACACTGCGACGCGCGGCGCGTCCAGTTGACTGTGGTCAGGGTTTGAACAGCGGCAGCAGCACCGCCAACCATCGGTCGGCGACTTTCTGCGAGCCGGCAGGGTTCAAGTGGGTACCGTCCGACTGATCAGTGGCGGGAACGATCCCCGTGAACAGATCGACCGCGGCAACCGGCGACTGGGCCGTGCTGATCTGCCTGGCCCAGTCGGGGATGGCGGCGTTCAGCTCGCTGATTCCCGTCGGCGGAACCTGGGGCGTGTGCTGCGCGACGAAGAACATCACCTGGGGGTTCACGACGCGGGCCTGCTCGACCGCCAGGGAATAGGCGCTCAAGATCTTCGGGATGGGCACACCGTTCCGGGCGTCGGCACCGCCCACGTGCACCAGAACGATCTGCGGCGGGTTGGCCTTGAACCGCACGGCAAAGTCATTGGCGGAGAAGCCGGTGATGATGGTGCCCGACTGCGCCTCGACGTCCTTGTCGTAACCGGCCACGCCGCAATCCGGTCCGGTGTTGCTCCGACCGACGAAATCGAAATTGGTGACGCCCGCCATCCGCAGCTTTTGCCACAGGAACGCCCGCCAGCAGGTGTCGGTCTCGTTCGACGAGCCGAGGACCATGATCTTGACCAGGCCCATCAGCGGGCGATCAGCCGCACCGCCAGCGCGCGCGTCATCGCCGTCTTTGCCGCCACCGGCTTCAGGTTGCGCCGGCGCCTCGTCGTTGCCGCCCAGCGTATCCATCGTGATGGACGGCGCATCGTCGCTGGCACCCGGACTGTCAGGCGCGTTCGTCTCGGCGATGGTCGGTGACCCGTCTCCGCCCCCGTCGGCCGGCAGCGACGCCGCGCTGCTCGACTGAGAACAGGCACCGGCCAGCGTGCACCCCAGGACAGCCACCAGGGCGGTCGCGGACAGAGCTGCCGCTGACCCGCGACTGTCGAAACGTCTGCTGCACATTCGCCTCATGGAAACACCCCGGGCAAAGAACTAATCTGACTCTAGGCGCAATGACCCGGAAGAGAAAGCACGACGACAAGCGAGAGGGTGGTCCGGCCAAAGTCGGGATGTTCGCCGAGATGCTGGCCGTGGTGCGAAAGATCCCGTCCGGCCGCGTCGCCACGTACGGTCAGGTGGCTCGAGCGGCCGGGTTCCCCGGGGCCGCCCGACAGGTGGTCTGGGCGCTGCACTCGGCGACCGCGGCGGCGCTGCCGTGGCATCGCGTGGTCGGCAGCGGCGGTCGCGTGCTGCTGGGTGGTGATGCCGGCGTCGAGCAACGACGCCGCCTCCGCAGCGAACGCGTCAGGTTCAGCGACGACAAGGTGCCCATGGAGCGTTACCAGGTGCCCTGGGAATCCACCTAGCCGGCCCCGGTTGCCGAAAATCATCCCTCGGGTGTTCTAACCGTCGTCCCGCCCGCGCGGGGCCTATCGCCCGAAAGGACCACCCGATGACGACCCTATCCTTGTCCTGCTTTGCGAAACGTCTACCCACCTTCATGCTGGCGTCATTGCTGGCGGGACTGGCGGCATCCTGCGCGCCCAGCGTCGACGACAATGGCGCCTCGCCGGACAACGAGCGCGTCCAGGTGGCGCTGACGGCCATTCCGGCCGCCACGCAGTGCGTGCGCTTCACGACGCTGGCCGGAGGGCGCACCTTCGAACAGACCTTCAACGTCGTCGGGGCCCCCAGCCTGACGGCGATGGTGCAGGGCCTTCCCGCCGGTCAGGCGCTGACGATCTCTGCGGACGCCTTCGCTGTCGCCTGCACGGCGATCACCGCGACCACGCAGGCGACCTGGATCAGCACGCCGGTCAGCGTCACCCTGACCCCCGGTGTCATCCCGACGCTGTCATTTGTCCTGCGCCCGGCGACCGGTCTCAGCGGCGCGGTCGATTTTCTTTTTCTGACAGCCACGCCGGCGTCCAAGGCCTTCCCGTCGGTGACCCTGGGTCAAAACAGCCTGGCCACCTTCACCGTGCAGAACGTGGCGACGTCAGCCACCGGCGCGCTGGCGGCTTCCCTCGCCGGCACCGGCGCCAGTCAGTTCGCCATCGGCACCAACGGCTGCACAGCGGCGCTGACCGCGGCGCAGACCTGCACGATCCAGGTGCGATTTGCCCCCACGACCGCGGGCGCCAAGACCGCGACGCTGCAGCTAGTCGGCACGCCGGGAGGAACACTGGCCGTCAGCCTGACCGGCACCGGGGTCTTGCCGGCCTTGCTGTCGATCGCGCCAGGCTCGCAAGATTTCGGCGCGGTCGGGGTCGGCCGCACCAGCCCACCGGTGGCCTTCACGGTCACCAACGCGGGCGGCGCCACCAGCGGCGCGGTGGTCGTGGCATCTTCAGATCCCGCGTTCGTGGTGTCGGGTTCGACCTGCGGCGTGCTGATGGCGGGGCAAGGCTGCACGTTCAACGTCCAGTTCGCGCCCGCCATCGTGCAGAGCCGGTCGGCGACGCTGACGGCGGCGGCGCCCGGCGTGATGGCGACGGCAGCGGTCACCGGCAACGGCGTGGCGGCGCCGGCGCTGGCCCTGTCGCCCAACCCGCTGGCCTTCGGCACCGTGTTCGTCGGACAGCCGAAATCGATGCCCATCAGCGTCCGGAACGTGGGTGGCCTTCCTCTCGGCCCCTTCTCCGTCTTCCTGGGGGGCGCGAACACCGCCGATTTCTCCATCGACGCCCGAGACTGTCAGTCGAGGCCGTCCGACCTGCTGCCCCAGGATATGTGCCTCATCCTGGTGCAAGCGAATCCCGTGACGGGTTCGCCCGCCGGATCGGGCGGGGGCCCGGTGTCGAACGCCACCGTCCTGGTGATGGGCGGCGGCGCCAACCCGGTCAGCGCCATGGCGACAATCTCGGCGACACCGTCATTTCCACTGACGCCCAACGTGACCTCCTTCGACTTCGGTTCGGCCAAGGTGGGCACGGCCGGTCTGGGCACTGTCTTCACGTACACCAACGTCGGTGGCATCGCGGTGGGGCCGGTCGTCTTCACCAGCTCGAACCAGGCGGTCTATACCGCCGGTCCCAGCTCGTGCGGCAACTTCCAGGTCGCCCCGGGGGGCAACTGCCAGGTGATGGTGCGATTCAACGCGCCGGCCACGCCCGGGCCCGTGCCGGGAGGATTGGCGGTCAGCGGGGTGGCTGGCGGCGCGCCGGGGATCAACTTTCATGGCCTGGCCACGCCGTGATCGCTTCAGGCCTTCAGCCCGGCGGCTAGCGTCCGCCGGGCGGCGCGGACGGGCCGGCGGGCTCCAGCAGTTCGATCCTGTTGCCGAACGGATCGTGCACGAAGACCCGCTCGAACCCCTCGAGGGCGACGTCGCTGGACAGCGGCGCGCCCGCCTCCTTGAGGCGGGCCACCAGCGCACGGAGGTCGCGCACCACCAGCGCCGGGTGGGCCTTGCGCGCCGGGTGAAAATCCGGATCGACGCCGACGTGAATCTTCACGTGTTCGTTCTCGAACCAGGCGCCTCCGCGCCGGGCCATCTCGGGCGGTCGGGGCTTCTCGGGTAGGCCCAGCAGCGCGCTGTAAAATGCCCGGGCCTCGCTCTCGCGGCCGGCGGGCATGGCCAGCTGAATGTGGTCGATGGCGACGATGGTCATGCCACCAGTCTATTCGATGGGCGCGCGTCAGTGCATCGTCATACTGCAACCGGGCGAGTTCTTG
>DATLVT010000044.1:0-2568 GCA_035577105.1 Polyangia bacterium | reverse complement strand
TCGCACCGAAGAGGGCGCCGCGGTCGGCGGCCGCACAGCAGGCAAAAACCTTGGCGCAAGAAACGCCGGCGCCGGTGGCGACGCCCATGCCGACGTGGCCGCGACCCCGGATTCCTCCGATGCCGGACAGGGACTGGCCCTGATGCAATACGCGGCCACCTTTGCCCGCGTTTCTTGCGCCAAGGTTTTTGCCTGCTGTGCGGCCGCCGACCGCGGCGCCCTCTTCGGTGCGACCGAGGCCGACTGCACCGGCAAGCTGGAGCTGGGCGAGAACCTCTTCATCAACACCATCGCGGACGACGTGACCATGGGCTTCATCGGGTACGACGCCGCCAAGGCGGCGGCGTGCTTCGACGCCATTGCCGCCACCTCCTGCGCCGTTGTTCAAGGGGCCGGCGACTTCACCGAATCCATCGCCAGCTGTGAGACCCATTTCTTGCCCAGGGTGGCGCTGGGCGGCGCCTGCTTGAACAGCCGCGACTGCTTGGGCGGTTGGTGCGACGCGAAGGCTGGAATGAAGTGCGTGCCGGCGCTCGGCGACGGCCAGCCGTGCGACGCAAACGCCCAGTGCAAGAAGGGGTCATCGTGCGCGGACAGCGGCAACTGCGCGCCCGAGGGCAGCTTCTGCTCGGGCGGCTAGCGCATCCGCCAGGCATCGCCAGCCTGCCGGCGCTAGCTGTTGCCCTTGGGCTCTTCGTCGTCGCTGAGATATGCGAAGGTTCGCACCAGGTTCACGATCTCTTCGCGCTGCTGGACGGTGAGGTCGACGAACTGGACGCCCATGCCCGGGTTGATGTTGTCATAGCTACCGGGGCGAAATGGATTCACCCACATGACCCGCCCTTCCAGGCTCAGCGGCTGGCCGCCCGGCGGCGTGAACTGCAGGTTGAGGCGCGTGCCGGGTGGCTCCGGCGCGTTGGTGCGGATGAAGATTCCCATCGCGCTGATGTCCGTGATGTACGCGAACAGGAAATTGTCCGCGCTCTTGTAGTCGACCTCGATGTCCACGGCGACTCGCGTGTGCACGCGCCGGTCGACGCCAGGGCGCCGCCGATCGGCGGGAACATTCACCTCGCGGCGCCGGCGATCTTTGCCTCGACGGGTCGTCATGCGCTCACGACGCGATCGGGTTTAGCCCAGATCGGCTTTGTCCTCAAGAACATTGCGGATTGCTTTGAGATTCGTTTTGTCCGCTGCGGTCGCCGACGGACGGCGGTCACTTGATCTCGATGGTGCCCACGCGGACCCGATCGCTGCCGTCGTTGGCGCCCTTGGTAACCTTCAGGCGCTTTCCTTCGCCCCCGGGCCAGAAGCCGACCAGGACGGTGTAGGTGCCGGCCGGCGTCGTCATCAGCGGCACGTCGACGTCAAAGTGGTCGCGCACGTATTCGCCCGGCAACCAGTAGTTGGTGGGGAAGGCGTGGCCCACCGGATCGTGATCGCCCAGCAGGCGGGGCGCCGCCGGCCCGTCGAAGTGAAGGAAGATCTTGTAGCTGCCCGGCGGGTGTCCTTTGACCCGGAAGGTCAGCTCCAGCGGAATCTTGCCGGGCCGGCGCACGCTGGCCGGATAGTCGGCGCCGATCAGCTCGATGGCGTCGCCGAACAGCGCGTACGCCGGCACCCGCCAGGTCCAGGGCGGCTTCTCGTTCGGCTGCCAGGTGTCGGTGCCGGGGGGCGGCGGCATCGGCGACATCCAGACGTTCTTGCGCAGCGGGTTCTCGTCCTTCTCGCCGGGCGAGAGCTGGTTGGACAGCAGCAGGAACCGCGTCGATTCAGCGTCCACCACCGAGTAGTCGACCTTGGCCGACTTCATCGCGTTGTCGATGGCGGCCAGGTCGTCGGCCGAGACCAGGGCAAAGACACGCTGGCCGTCGCGCAGGAAATCGACCAGCTTGTCCTGGGCCGGGATCTCCACCATCTTCTCGCGCCCGTAAAAGCCGGCGCCGTGTCCCTCTACGTGGTACTTGCCGATCTTTTCGCCGGCTTTGGCGTACTTCGCGTACGACTCCAGCACCGGCTTGAACGAAAAATGCGTCGACAGGCGCGGCACCAGCACCTGGGCCACATAGAAGGCGAACACAACGGCCAGGCCCACCGCCGCCTGCAGGCCCCACCGCCCGGCGGCGACGATGATCGGTTCCACCCGCCGCTGCCAGTTGCGCGCGTTGGTCAGGTCGCGGGCGGCAAGCTTGCCCAGCGCCCGGCCGCGCGTGGCCAGCCCGGCGTAGACGCCCAGCGCCACCAGAAACCCGACGGCCAGGATCAGGTGTTCAATCGAGAGCACCGGCGGCCACTTCACCTTGTCCAGCAGGTGCACGGACACCAGCTCTTCCGGCGCCAGGAAGAAGTCGCGGGCGACCACCATGGTGCCGGTCGCCATCAACAGGCCGGCGACCGGTTCAGAGCGGTTTCCTTCCAGCGCCTCGTCCAGAAAGACGCCGACCGCCAGGGCGATGGCCGGCAAGGCCAGGTAACGACCGTCGCCCAGCACCAGCACCAGGTACGTCGACAGGGCGAACCCCAGCCCGGCGACGAAGAAGACGTACAGCTGCCCGAAGGCCAGGCGCG
>DATLVT010000043.1:0-5532 GCA_035577105.1 Polyangia bacterium | reverse complement strand
CGGCCAGACCGAGGCGTTCCGGAGCGCCCACCGACGTTTTGTTGTCGAACGCCGCCCGGAGTTCGAGACTTCGCGCCGGCGGCTTGGCGTCCACGCTGAGCGCGGGTTCCTCCAGCACACACCCACCGGGGATCTCGCCATAGTGATCTTCGAGGTCGACGACCCGGCCCGGATGTTCGCGGGCGTCAGCAACTCTGACGAGCCCCTTGACGCCGACTTTCGGGCCTACCTGCGACGAGTGTTCGGCCTGGATGTGACTCGACCACCGCCGTCCCCACCCGCCGAGTCGGTCTTCGAATGGCGCGCAGGTTGAACGCGAGTAACGTCGGGCAAGTAACGTCGGGCAGACTGCCGCCCCCCATCATCAGGGAGTAAGATGAAGCCGTGGGTGCCGTCTACCCTGATATCGACGAGAAGCTCCGACGATTCATCGAGAGCCAGCAAATGTTCTTCGTGGCGACCGCGCCGAGTGGTTCTGACGGGCATGTCAACTGCTCACCAAAAGGGTTGGACTCGTTCGCGGTACTCGGCCCAAGGACGGTGGCCTACGTAGACTTCGCGGGCAGCGGCGTCGAGACCATCGCGCACGTGCGCCAAAATGGAAGGATCGTGATCATGTTCTGCGCCTTCGAAGGCCCACCGAAGATCGTTCGGCTGCACGGTCGCGCGACGGTGGTGGAAGCTGGAAGTCCAGGCTTCGCGGCATTGCTGGAGAGTCTTGCCCGGGTGCCCCAGCTCGGGGTCCGGGCGGTCATCAGAGTCGACGTCACCCGGATCAGCGATTCGTGCGGGTACGGTGTTCCCCTCCTCAGATTCGAGGGCCACCGTGCTCAGCTCCCCTCCTGGGCCGAACGGAAGGGCGAAAAGGGTCTTGCCGACTACAAGAGAACCAAGAACGCGGCGAGCATCGATGGCCTGGCCGGTCTTGAGAGCGAAGCTGAAGGTGCCCAGCCCGGCGTTGCGCCTGACGGAGCCACGCCCCGCAGGTGAACGTCGCTACGGTGGGCTTCATGCCGCAGTCAGGAGCGGTTTCTAGTTGAATGAACGCCCCGGTGGGACCGGCCTGACTTGCCGCAGAACTCGCTGTGTGTATACTTAGGCGTATGCCACGGATGCAGGTCTATCTGCCCGACGACCTCTACGACCTCGTGAAGAAGCGCGCTTTGCCGGCTTCTGAGTTACTGCAGGAGGCTGTTCGTGCTGAGGTGCGCAAGCTCGATCTCGTGGCGGCGAGCGCGAAGTACACCGGCGAACTTCGTCATCAGGTCGGAGCGCCTTCTGCATCACAGCGAGCCCGGGCGGGCGAAGTTGCAAAACGAGTCGTCGCACGGCTTCATCGCAAGGCTGGATAGAGCCCGGTGCTGGTTCTCGATTCCGGAGGAGTCACGCGATTGGCAGAGCGGTCCAGAGATTCACTGGCTCTAATTCTGGCCTTTCGTGAGGAGGGTTTGTGGCCCCCGAAAGTGCCATCGGTGGTCCTTGTCGAATGTCTCCAGGGACACGCCGGCCGCGATGCGAATGAAAATAGGTTTCTGAAGACGTGCGACATCGCGCAGGTGGTCCCGGAACCTGTGGCCCGGCGCGCTGCCTTGCTGCGACGTCTTGCTCGTCGAGGATCGGCCGTTGATGCACTTGTGGTCGCGATGGCAGAACCGGGCGGAACCGTCCTGACCTCAGACCCGAAGGACCTCGAGGCGCTCGCGATCCATGCCCAGGATGTTTTCATCGAACGAATCTGAAGTCGCGCCGCCCAACCCGACATTGCAGCGGACCTGGTCCTGGCTTGCGCTCCGAACCAGGCCGCTGAACGTCAAACTCGGTGGGCGGACGAAGGCGCCTCAAGGCATGCCTCGACAGTTGATCGTCCGATCGCGGGTGCGCCTTGGGCGTCGCGTCGTATGCGCGGGTCACCTTGTTGTCCTTTTGACGCTGTCATTCGCGTGCGCGCCGCTTGTCGATCGCACCCGGCGCGTCGTCGTGCCGATCGATCGTGACGGCGGCGCCTGCTACGACGCCTGCATGAGGTCGGCCGCGGGGCCGCAGGGGCGGACATCAACTTACGGTGAGTTCGCCTGTCTTCAGACCTGCCAAGGCGCCCGTGTGGATCTCGGAGTCTGTGCGGGCGTGAGCTTGCGGCCGAACGAGCGTTGCTGGACGTCCCGCGGCAGGTTCTGATGGTGCGGCGTTTGTTCCGCCCAGACCCGCGGTGCAGCGGTCGGCGCCTTCGCGCCGCCTCTGAACGCGAGATCGTCAGTCGGAGTTTTCGATGCGCAAAGTGGTGGCGCTTTGCCTTGTCTGGTTGTCGCGATGAGCGCGGAGACCCGTTCTGAGTCACCAGACCTGGAGCGGCGCCGCCGCCCACCCGGTCAGGTAGCCCAGAACCTCGGCGCCGTTCGCGTACTGCCATTCCCGAACCACGCGGGTCCCCCGGAAGCGCTTCACGTCCAGTGCATGCAGGGTCACGGCCTTCCCGTTGAACGTGGCGTATTCAATGTTCTCGCTGATCACGTCGTCGCCGGCCGCAAACCGCAGCACGCTGGTGAAACGGATGTCGGGAACCGCTTTCAAGAACCGAGCCACCAACTTTCTGGTTGCGGCACGGTCCAGGGCAGCCGGCCCAGCGAAGTCGTCATAGACGTATCCGCTAGCCGTGGGCGCCATCGCCCGACCGACTTGATGCGCATTCAGCGCGGTCCATATGCCGCTGGCGACTCGGAGGTGGGATGCCTCGGCCGACGTGTCCGCGGCGCGAATCTCTTCGCCGCCCGCCGGCGGCGCCGCAGGGATCGGCCGGAACACCCGGCTCGCCGCCTCCGGTACGAGCGCCCGGTCGATCTGGCCGATGATGGACACCTCGTCCAGGTACTGCCGCAGCGTTTGAACCAGCCCACGATCGTTGAATTCGACTACCAGTGCACCAGTCACTCCAACGGGGTGCTCTGCCACCGCCTGGTCCATCACCGGTCCGATCAGGCATCGAGCGTGAAAGACGAACTCGACGACCGACCAACCGCGATCACCGTCAGGCCCGCTCCAGATCCGCCCCACCTCCAGCCGGGGCTCTCGGTAGCGAGTCAGGCGCGCGCCGATGCGCGCAACAATCTGCGGTCGGCCGCGATCTTCCTGCCGTTCTCCCACCAGCGTGACCACCGCATCGTCCGCGAAAAGGGCACCCGCCGCCGCCGGATCCCGGTGCGCGAAGGCGGCTGCCAGTCGCTGGGCGAAGGTGGCGGCGGCACTTGGGCTCGTCGGAGAGCCCGCTGGCGTGGTGACCAGCAGTCCGATGAGGGTCAAGGCACTCCCGAACAAGGCCATTTCAGGGACACAGACAACCGGGATGGTGTCCGGTTCCCAACCAACGCTGCAAGGTCAAAACGGACCAGACCGTTCGGATTTCACGTTCGACGCTGGACGCGATAGCGTTAGACTCATTCCGGAGAGGCACCATGGAGATAATTCGCGGCGGAGATACTGTCGTGTTGGAAAATGGCGGCGTCACCTCTCAGCAGTTACTGTTTCCGGAGAATTCGCGCTCAGAGCGAATCACGATCACCCGGGTGACTCTCGCGCCAGGAGCGAGGAATCCCCCGCACCGTCATCAGTCATCGGAGCAGGTGTGGGTGGTGTTACGAGGCACGGGACATCTCCTCCTTGAAGACGGGCGCCGTGAGCCGTTTGCCGAGGGCGACATCGCGCGATTCGAGGACAACGACCTTCACGGTTTCGAGAACACGGGGAATTCCGTCTTCGAGTACATGTCGGTTACGTCTCCGCCGGTAAACTTTCGCGGTGCATACGCGAAGGAGTGGAAATGACAAGCGACCTTGGCGCTCGCCGCTGAACGGCATTATCGGCGGACGAACGGGTGGACGAGCATTCCGTGACAGATCGCAAGGTTCTCACTCCCGAGGAGATCTGGCGGAGGTACGACGGTATCGAGTCGCGTCTGACCGCCCCTCTCAGCGAACGGATGCTCGACCTCGCCGGAATTGGTCCAGGCATGCGCGTCCTTGACCTGGCCACCGGCCGTGGCGAGCCGGCGCTGCGGGCGGCCCGACGAGTCGCTCCAGATGGTCTGGTCGTCGGTGTCGAGCTGGCGGGCGGGGTGCTGGAGATGGCCAGGGAAAAAGCACGCCTGAGTGGATTGTCGAATCTCGACCTTCGCGTGGCAGATGCGGCAACTGCGCAGGACATTGCATCCAGCTACTTTCACGCGGCGACTGTCCGCTGGGGATTGATGTACATGGCGGCCCCGGTCACTGCCCTGGTGAACGTCCACCAGGCGCTGTTGCCGACCGGCGTGCTCGTCGCGGCTCTGTGGGCCGAGCCCGAGCGTGTCCCGTACTACACGCTTCCGAGACGCCTTCTGCAGCGTTACCGTGCGCTGCCGCCCATTGACCCGGAGGCGCCCGGTCCGTTTCACTACGCGGATCTCGAGCGGGTCAGGCGTGACCTCGGCCGGGCAGGGTTTCTGCTGGATCACGTGGAAGAGATGGAGGTCACCGTGTTCGAGTCTGAAACCGACGAGGAGATCGTCGACTGGGTGCGCGCTTTTGGGCTGACCCAGTTGCTGAACGACCTCCCGCAAGACCAGCAGCGCGCCTGGGAGCTCGACCTTGCGAGCGAAGTACGGCGGCGCGGGGCCGGCTCGCTTCGGCTGGGCGGCGTGACTCGGATCGTTCGTGCGCGCAAGAGCTGATTGCCTGGCGGGACCGTTCAACACGGCGGTGAACTTCACGGTTAACGCCACTGGCTCAATCTATCTCTGCCCATTGTGTGTCTGCGGCACTCCGGGGTGAGTCCAGCTGGCTGGAGAAACCGGGACGTAAACAGCTTTCCCCTTGAATCGCGCTTCGGAGTCGGGCTCTACTGATTGGGCGCGAGATGCCGAACCGACGGAAGCGGCCAGCGGGGCAACCGGGTGCGCAGGCGGACCCTCCCCCCCGCGCACAGTACAGGCTGAGCGATGACGAACTCGCCGATCTGGCGCTCGCGCGGTTCAAGCCCGCCGAGAAGGGCGAGGACTTTGTCTCCTTGAAGGTGCTCGCCGGCAGGTACTTCGGGCCCAAGGCCAAGGAGTCGACCGCAAAACGCGCCATCGATGGCGCTTTCCGCAAGAAGTTGGTCAAGGTCGTTCGGTTCGATCCCGCCGATGTGCTGCCCGCGATCACGCGAAATGCGCACCTCGAGGAGCAACTGGAGCGTCGGTTCAACCTCCGACGGAGCGCTCACGTGATCAACTGGCCGCCCGTAAACTACAAGCTTCCCGATGATGAATCCGAAGCGGAGGACGTGCTGGCCCATGCCTTGGGCGCCGCGGCCGCCGACGACGTCAAGACGTACTTTGACCCGAAAGAACGAATTGGCATCGGGGCGGGCCGGTGTTGCTATCGGTTCTCTCACGTCTTCCGATCGAAACACGCTGACCAGAAGTCAGCGTCCGTTCGCGTATACGCTCTCGCTGGCAACTTCAACGTCCGCAGCCAGGCGGCGCGTGAAAAGAACGTCGTCGTCGACTCGTCGCTGAACGCC
>DATLVT010000042.1:0-6072 GCA_035577105.1 Polyangia bacterium | reverse complement strand
ATGTAAAGAGCGTCCAGGTACCTGGTGAAGATCCCTTCCATCTCGAAGGTGAGGGACAGCGATTGGCGCCGTCCGTGGCTGAGCACCGCGCGCAAGCCGCCGCCCGCTGTCGCCGTGTACAGGGGGCCCAGCTCGCGATCGCCGGTGCGGTAACGGGGGACCGCCGGCGTGCCGTCCGCTGCCAGTGACACCTCGTAGGCCCGCTCCCAGAAACTGACGCCCCGCTGGGCGTGAAACCGCAGGTGGGGCCAGATCAGGAACCGATCACCGACGTCCACCAGCCACCGCGCGTCGGTCGTCGAGGCCCACATCGACCAGCTGTCATAGTAAAGGCGCTGGTCGGCCCTGATCGTGCTGGCATCGAACCGGTGCGCGATGCGGCCCCCCAGGGCGTACCGATCGCGGGCGTCGGGCAGCGCGTCCATGGGCCGCAGATCCGATCGCAGGGCGTTGACCGTGGCGATCGAGGCGCCCGGTTGCACCAGGCCCACCACGCCGGGCGCAAACAGCGGGATGTAGCGATAGGGTTTCGCCAGGTACCCGCGCTCGAAGATGCCGTCAACGGCCAGCGACGCGATCGTCGACCTGTCGACCACGAACGTCGCCCCGATCTGAACGGTGCCCTTCTGCATGGTGTGCCAGTACTGCTTTGGCAGGCCGGTGCGCCCCACGTCGTCGTGGCCGTACGAGCCGCCGATGAACGGGGTGAGGTTCTTGTCGAGGACCTCGAGCGAGACCGTTCCGCCGCCGCCCAGGGACAGATAGTCAGGCTCGTGCGAGACGCCTCCCGCCGCCTCGATGCCGACCGAGCCGGTCTTGATGGCGGCCGACGCGGAGCCCACGTTCCGGATCTCCTTCCATCGCCCCGACGCCGTTGAAACGATGTCGACGGACGCCGCCGAGACCGCATCGACCAGATACCGTCCGTCGACCGACCAGCCGGCGACGTCGTCCCTGACCCCCGCTGCCACGGTCGGCGTGATGACGTGAACCGAGTCGGTGTCCGAATAGGCCGAGACCGCCGAGGAGGCCGAGATCGACGGCCCGCTCGGTTTCTTGGCGCTGTCGGCCTCGTCGGCGTCGTCCTCTGTGTCCGCCTTGTCGTCCTTGTCGTCCTGGTCGTCGTCCTTTCGCATCGGGCGCCCGTGCGTGGACGCGCTGAACCAGACCACCACCGACGCAACCGCGAGACCTGACCGTGAGCGCCGGCTCAGTTGCAACCGCAGCCGCCCTCGACCGCGGATCCGCCGCCGACGGCGCCTTCGTGGATCGCGTACACGTGCGCCTCGCCCGGACCGGCCGTCTCGCCCAGCAGCATCGTGGGATGGGCCAGGCGCCCCCGCTGATAGGGCTTGAGCTGGACGCAGCCGCCGGCGGCCACGACACAGACGACGAACGCGACAGCCAGCAGCCGCGCGGCAAGACGCGGGAGGCTCATGGGGTAAAGGTCAGCACCCGTCCGGTGAAGCAGGGCAGCGCGTCGGGTGGCATGACGGTCGTCGCCGTCTTGCCCAGCGTGATGTTGTCGCAGGTGTGCTTGTCGGTGCCGTTGCCGTCGTTGAAGTCGAAGCACACCTGATACGCCCCCGCGGGGACCAGCATCTTGTTGACGTCCGTGCAGTTCCAGCTGGCCATGCGGGTTCCATAGTTGGACAGCGACGGGCCGGTCACGGCGTCGACGCGGTTCCGGCTGAGGCCGGCCGCCGCGGTGGCCGCGTTCCAGGCGTTGAGGTGCTGGATCTCGTTGCGGGCCATCACATACAAACTTTTTACAAAGCCCCCGCTGCTGTTCTGGATCCAGATGGCGTCGACGTTCTTGGGCGCATGATTTCCGCCCCCGTTGTGGGTGGTGACGACGACGTCCAGCCGACAGGTTCCGCCGACCGCGGGTCCGGCGTCGGCGGGCGGCGGCGCGGCGTCGCCGGGAATCGGGCTGGAACCGCCGCTGCCAGGACCGCTGCCGCCGCTGCCCGCGCCGTCCGTGCCGCCCGTCCCGGCAGGCCCGCCGCCCGCGCCGACGGCGCCGCCCGAGCCAGGGCCGGCCGCGTCGTCCCCGGAACCGGTGGCGCTGGCGGCGTCATGTTCAACCGAGGGCAGCGGCATCCCGCGCGCATTCCAGCCCACCGTTCCCTCGATGGGCGCCGGCGCGCAGCCGCCCAGCCACAAGACTGGCGCCACGACGTTCACCACGAACAACCAACCGGGTGATCGCATCGGACCTGAACATGTTTGCATGATTCCGATTCGGCGTGGGGGGGTTTGTGCCGTAACATTGAATGAAGTTTTTTCGCCCGGCCGCCATATCTCCGGAGAGATATGCGCGCCCTCGCCGGCCCGCGGTAGGGTTTGGAGAATCCTTTGTTGTTCAAACGGCGACTCACCCCCTCCGCCTTCATTCTGATCGGCGCGCTGGGTTGCGCGCCGGCGGTCCTGTCGCCCGCCGATCCCGAGAACGCCAGGGCCGTCGACGCGCTGGGCCCAGAGGATCCGCAGGTCCCCAAAGGTCCCTTGCATCGCCCAGGTCAGCCGTGCCTGCTGTGTCACGGCGCCGATCGCGACGCGCCCATCTTCTCGGTGGCCGGCACCATCTATCGCGACAACACCTCGGCGGTGCCGCTCAGCGACGCCGAGATATTGCTGATCGACTCGGCCGCCCGGCGGTTCACCGCCCACGCCAACTGCGTCGGAAACTTCTATGTGCGTCCCGGCGAGTTTGAACCGGTGTGGCCGTTCTGGGTGGCCATTCGCCAGGGCGCCAACGACACCACCATGGCTTCACCTGTTCATCGCGAGGGCTCGTGCGCAACCTGTCACTTTGAACCGGCGGGTCCGGACACGGCTGGTCGCGTTTACCTCACGTCCGACGATCTGATCGTCCCGATGATTCCCACGCGGGCCTGTCGCCCCGACGAGGGAAGGCGTTGATCTCTCCGCCGCGAGACGGCCGCGCTGCGACGGCGGCGGGCCTGATGGCGGCCACGCTGGCCTGCGCGGCTCTGGGCAGCTCGTTCGCGTGTGAAGGACAGATTCTGGAGCCCAGCACCGGCGGTGGTCTGCAGGTCGAGCTGCTGGCCCCGGCGCGCGTCAACTTTGAACGCGTCGCCGACGCCATGCAGCCCCACTGCGGAACGCTGGACTGCCACGGCCAGATCGGTCGCAACATGCGCCTGTACGGTGGGCGCGGCCTGCGCCTGGCGTCGAACGGCAATCCCTTTGACGGGGACACCACCCCGGTCGAATACGACGCCACCTTCTGGTCGGTGGTGGGCCTGGAACCCGAGACGATCACGGCCGTGCTGACGGACAAGGGCGCCGATCCTGAACGGCTGAGCCTGATCCGCAAGGCCCGGGGGCACGAACGACACAAGGGCGGCACCCTGATGAACGCCGGCGACAATCTCGATCGATGCCTCATCTCGTGGCTGGCCGGAGCGATCCTGGAAGAGCCCTGTCACGGGGCGGCCATGAACGACCCACCGGTCCCCGTGATCGCCCCCTGACGAAGAAACAAGGAGAGGATCCACAATGACGGACAAATTCGCGGAGGCCGCGGGACGAGGCATGGGCAGCGCCTTCCTGTTCGCGCTGACAGCCGGCCTGCTGACGGCGCTCACGCCCTGTGTCTACCCGATGATCCCGATAACCATCAGCGTCTTCGGGGGGCGCGGTGTCTCGCGCCGGCGATCCTTCCTGCTGGCGACGCTGTACGTGGCGGGCATCGCCACCATGTTCGGCACGCTGGGCACGGTGTTCGCGCTGCTGGGTCGCGCCTTCGGCACCTACCTGGCCAGCCCGTGGGTGGTGGTGCCGCTGGCTCTCTTCTTCCTGGCCATGGCGGCGTCGATGTTCGGCGCGTTCGAGCTGGCCTTGCCGTCGGGGCTGCAGCAACGTCTGTCGCGCGTCGGCGGGCGCGGCGCCGGCGGCGTGTTCTTGATGGGGCTGGTCGGCGGGTTGATCGCCGCGCCCTGCACCGGCCCTCCGCTGGCCGGAATCCTGGCCTTCGTCGCCACCACGCGCGACGCCGTCAGCGGGTTTCTCCTGCTGGCCACCTACGCCGTCGGGATCGGTGTTCCCTTCTGGGCCATCGCCGGCTTCTCCATGCAGATGCCGCGCTCTGGCCCATGGATGGAGGCGGTCAAGAGCGTGTTCGGCATCGCGCTGATCGTCGCGGCGCTTTATTACCTCAAGAACGTGGCCCCCGCGCTGGGGCGGCTCACCGGGCACACGCCGACCTTCGTGGCGCTGGCCGCGGGCGCCGTCATGGCCGGCCTGCTGCTGGGCGCTGTGCACCTGTCGTTTCACGACCCCGTGGCCCGGCGGCTGCGGAAGGGGCTGGGCGTGGCCCTGTCGGCGGTGGGGCTGTTCACGCTGACCAACTATCTGTTGACGCCCAAGGTACAGCTGGCCTGGTTGCGCGCCGAGCCGGAGGCCCTGCGCGTGGCGCACGCCGAGCAACGTCCGGTGGTGATCGACTTCATGGCCGACTGGTGCTTGCCGTGCAAGGAGATGGACGTGCAGGTCTTCGACCATCCCGACGTGGGGGCGCAGCTGCGCGACTTCACCTTGCTGCGCATCGATCTGACCCGCGAGGACGAGGACCAGACCCTGGCGGCGGTGAGGGCCAAGTACGGCGTCAGCACGTTGCCGGCGGTGCGTATCGTCGCGCCCGACGGCCAGATCGTCCGCCGGTTCGACACCGTCATCGACGTTCCCACCTTCCTGAGCGGCCTGGCCGAAGGCCGGCATCACGCAGGGGCGGTGGCAAACTGAAACCGACAACAGGCCACGACGCTGGAGGAATACACATGTCGCAGGGTCAGAGATCGATTGTTGATTCGCGTTCCGCCGTCTGGGTGTGCGGCCTGGTGGCGCTGCTGGGATGCGCGGGCGCGCCGGCGGCGCGGCGCGATCGGGAAGCCGGCGACGGGGCCGGCGCCGCGGTCGGTGAGCCGGTGCCGGCGATGGTGGTGCGCACCGTCGACGGAAAGCGGACCATCGAGCTGGCCGCGCTGAAGGGCAAGGTGGTGTTGCTGGATATCTGGGCCTCGTGGTGCGGCCCCTGCCGCGAGGAATTGCCGATGCTGGATGAGATGGCGGCTCGGCTGAAGAGCAAAGGCGTGGTGGTGCTGGCGGTCTCGATCGACGAGGAGCAAAGCGCCGCGCAGGCCTTTCTTGCCGCGCACGGCAAATGGACCCTGACCGTGGCCCATGATCCCAAGGGGAAGGTGGCCGAGCTGATGCAGCCACCGAAGATGCCGACGTCGTACCTGATCGACGCCCGAGGCATTCTCCGTTACGTCAACGCGGGATTCGAGCGGGCCGACGCCGGAAAGCTGGAGAATCGCCTGGTGGCGCTGGCCGGCGAACGGTCGTGAGCCGCCGACGGTAGGGCTGGACGCAACCTGCGCCGGCGAAACTTCTGCGCCGGGCGACCGCCGTCGTGCAACCGTTTCATGGGCGCGGCCCGCAAGCGTCCCTGGCGCCAGCCATCTGGCGCTTTCATCCGTCGGTGCTTGGCATCGTCGGTGCAACACCTGAGGACATGCCGCGCCGCCACGCAGGACCTGCATGATCGAGCTGGAGACCATCGGCGCGGCGCGCACGGTCACGGGATCAAAGCACCTGCTGCGCACGTCGCGGGCCACCGTGCTGCTGGACTGCGGCCTCTTTCAGGGACGGCGGCGGGAGTCGTTCGAGAAGAACCGCAACATCCCCATCGACACGCAGCACCTGGACGCGGTGGTGCTGTCGCACGCCCACATCGATCACTCCGGTGCGTTGCCCCTGCTCTGTCGCAGCGGCTATCGCGGGCCCATCTACGCCACGTCGGCCACTCGCGATCTGGCGGCGCCGATGTTGATGGACGCCGCGATGATCCAGGAGTCGGACGCCCGCCACATCGCCCGCCTGGTGGCGCGCGGGGAACCGGGCGTGGAGGCGGTCGAGCCTCTTTACACCGAGGAGAACGTGGTGACGACCCTGGCCCAGATGGTGGGGCTCCCCTACCACCAGCGACACCTGGTCGCACCGGGCGTGGCCGTGACCTTCCATGACGCCGGACACGTCCTGGGC
>DATLVT010000041.1:0-11871 GCA_035577105.1 Polyangia bacterium | reverse complement strand
AGTGCTTCAATGCCCTTAGCCAGTTCCGCGAGCTGGAGGGGCCCAGCGCGTCGCCCGACCAGATCCACGATCGCCTGCGCGGCTATGTGGATGCCATGCGCGAAAAGGCCCGTGACCAGGGGATGCCGCAAAAGGACGCCGACGACATGGCCTATGCCATCGTGGCGCTGATCGACGAGGTGGTGATGGGCAAGCCAGAGCCGATGCGCGGCTACTGGATGTCGCGGCCGCTGCAGCTGCTGTTCTTCAACGAGACGCTGGCGGGCGAGGGGTTCTTTCAGCGGCTGCAGGATGTCCGGCGCGACCAGCGGCGCATCGACGTGCTGCGGGTCTATTACCAGTGCCTGCTGTTCGGTTTTCAGGGCAAGTACAGCATGCGCGGCGGCGAGATCGAGCTGATCCGCATCGCCGATTCCTTGCGGCCGGAGATCGAACGGCTCATCGACGTCCCCGACCGGCTGTCGCCGGCGGGCGAGCCACCCGACGAGCCGATGGTCCGTTCAGGCGGGCGCAATCCGATCCTGTGGATCGCGCTGGGGGTGTTCGCGGTGGCCATCGCGGTCTTCATTTCGTTGCGCATCTCGCTTGATCGCGAGGTCTCCGGTCTGGTCGATCGCGTCGACCAGATGAATCGATGAGGGCCGGCCCATGCTGAAGTACATCTTTGCAGCGATCTTCGTGGCCCTGGCCTGGGCGGTGGTCCTGGTCTTTCACGACGTCCTCCCCCTGTGGCCGGCCATCGTGGCGACGGCGGTCATCGTGCTGTTGCTGGTGGCCCTGGCGATCTTCAAGGTGCTGGCGGCGCGCAAGGCGGCGGCGGCCATCGAGGATGGCCTGCGCGATCAGGCCTCACGCCAGAACGACGGCATGCGCCCCGATCTCCAGGCGGAGATCGCCGCCATGGAGGCGGAGTTCAACAAGGCGGTGGGCGCCCTCAAGAGCAGCAAGCTGGGGCGCACCGGGCGCGACGCGCTGGGGCTTCTGCCCTGGTACGTGATGATCGGACCGTCGGCGTCGGGCAAGACCACCGCCATCCGCAGCTCCGGCCTGAAGCTGCCCTACGGCAAGGGAGGCAAGGTGCGCGGCGTGGGCGGCACGCGCAACTGCGACTGGTGGATGACCAACGAGGCCATCCTGCTGGACACCGCCGGGCGCTGGAGCACCGACGACGACGACCGGGAAGAGTGGCTGGCGTTTCTGGATCTGCTGCGCAAGACGCGCCCGAAGAAACCGATCAACGGCATCCTGCTGGCGGTCAGCGCCACCGATCTCCAAAAATCGGCCGACGAGATTCAGGAGCTGGCCGGTCGGCTGCGCGAGCGCATCGACGAGGTGATCACCCGTCTGGAGGTGGTGGTCCCGGTCTACCTGATGGTCACCAAGTGCGATCTGATCTCGGGATTTGTCGAGGCGTTCGGAGACCTGAAGGACCGCGAGCGCGGGCAGATCTGGGGCTTTTCTCTGCCCCTGGTCAGCGAGGCGACCGATCACCTGGAGGAGTTCGCCCAGCACTTTGACGACCTGACCGACGTCCTGGAGCGGCAGGCCCTGGTGCGCATGGGCGAGGAGCGGCGCATCGACGCGCGCGAGCGGATCTACCTGTTCCCGCAGCAGTTCGATTCGCTGCGCCAGGGGCTGGTCGATCTGGTGGCGAGCCTGTTCGACCAGAGCGTGTACCAGGACGCCCCCATCATGCGCGGCGTTTACTTCACCAGCGGCACGCAGGAGGGGCGCCCCGTCGATCGCATCATGGCCAGCATGGCCGAGGCGTTCGGGGTGCGGCCGCGCCTGGCCGCCGTCGCGCCGACAAAACCCAAGAGCTATTTCGTCAAGGACGTCTTTCAGCGCGTGGTCTTCCCGGACAAGGACGTGGCGGTGCGCAGCGCGCGCGTGCTCAAGCGCGAACGTCTGATGCGCTGGGGGACGGCGCTGGGCGCGCTGACCGTGTCGGCGGCGCTGCTGGTGCTGCCGATCTCGTCTTACCTGGCCAACAAGCAGTTCATCGCCGACACCCGCGGCTTCGTGGAGAAGCTGGTCCGGGCGCGTGAGGACCGTCCGGCGCGCGGCCCCCTGGCGCCGGCGCCGCTGGAGTCGGCCGAGCCGATGGCGGGCCGCCTGGCCAAGTTCGCGGTGAACGGACCCGAGGTCGGCCTGCAGTTCGTCGGCCTGTACCCGGGCGAGCGGCTGATGGAGCCGGTGCACCTGGCCGTCGAGAAGCTGGTGATTCGCCCGGTGCTGGACGCCGACGACGAGCAGCTGCAGGCGTTCGCCCGCGGGCGCGGTGAGTTCGACGGTTCGGGCGCGATGTCCGGCCTTCTGCTGCACCTGCTGCTGACGCAGCCCAAGGCCCCTGACGAGCCGGCGCCCGAGAGCGACGGGTGGAAGGACAAGTGGATCGCCACGCTGGTCGACACCGCCAGCGACCGGTGGGCGGCCATCACCGGCACCACCGCCACCACGCGCGCCCGTCACGCCCTGGAAGGGGCGTTCCGTTTCTACGCCGCCCGCACCGAGGTCAGCAGCGACCTCATCGAGCGCAAGCCGGCGGTGGTGTCACGCACCCGCGCGGCCCTGCTGGGCGCCAATGAAGGCGACCCGCTGGCCGATCTGCTGCGCGACCCCAACATGCCGCGCGACATCCGCCTCATCGACATCGTGGGCGGCGCGGTGACGGTGTTTCAGGGCGGCGACGCGCGCCAGGGCGGACCGACGGTGCCGGGCGCCTTCACGCCGGCCGGCTGGCAGCTGACCAAGGCGCGCATCGAGCGCCTCACCGCGGACCGCGAGCACGACGAGAACGCCTGGGTGCTGGGCGCGGCGCGCAAGCGCGAGGCGATCGACGCCGCCGCGCTGCAGGCGGCGTACTTTCGTCGCTACGTCGATTCGTGGAAGGCCTTCCTGCTGGCCCTGTCCATCAAGGAGCCGACCAACATCGAAGACGTCCGGCGTCTCTTGAAGGCGTTCATGATGGACAAGCCGCTGGACGCCATCTGGCGCAACGCCAGCAAGAATTTGATCTTCAAGGACGAGTCGCCGCTGGGTGCGCTGGTGGGCAAGGCCAAGGGGACGATCGGACAGCGCCTGAGCGACGCCAAGAAAAGGCTGACCGGCGGCGGCGGCGACGCGGCGGCCGACGACGCGGCGGCCGGTGGTGGCAAGGGCGGCGGCAACAAACCGCGGGCCGAGGAGCCGACCACGCCCGAGGACGTCGGGCGCGAGTTCGCCGCGTTTCTGAACTTCGGGCTGACCAAACCGACCGGCCTCGAGACCTACGGCCAGATCCTGGCCGAGCTGAGCGGCGCCGTCGGCGAGCAGGGCGCGCCGGATCCGCGCGCGTTTCAAACCGCGATCAAGACGCAGCGGATCAAGCTGCAGACGCTGATCAACAGCTATAACGAGAACGGCTGGGAGGCGGCCCTGCTGGAGAAGATCCTGATGCCGCCGCTGCTCGGCTCCGAGGTGGCGGTCACCGGCGCCACCGGCGATTCGGCCAACCGGAAGTGGTGCGACAGCATCGTGGTGGTCTATGACCAGCTGCTGGCCGGCAAGTATCCGTTCTACACCGGCAAGGGGGCGCGCGACGCGCGCGTCGCGGACGTCGAGAAGTTCTTCCAGCCCAAGGCCGGCACGCTGTGGCAGTACTTCAGCGAGTCGCTGCAGGCCGACATCGATCATCCGGCCGGCACGACGGTCTTTCACGTCAAGGACCAGCCCAGCGTCCGGTACAAGCCCAACCTGGTCGGCTTCCTCAAGCGGTCGCAGGAGCTGACCGATCTGCTGTACGCGAAAGATCCCGGCAAGCTGGGGCTGACGGTGTCGATCCGCATCCGCCCGTCGGCGCCTTACACGAAGATCGTCTTCGACAGCGGCGGCCGCAAGGTCACCTACTTCAACACCAAGGAGCGCTGGGACGAAGTGGTGTGGCCGGCGCGCGGGGCGCTGTTTCACTTTTTCCAGAAGTCGGGCGACGGCGAGATCGGCTACACCGACGGAGAATGGGCCCTGTTCCACCTCCTGGAGGCGGGCAGGCTGACCACCACGTCGGACGGCGAGGAGTACCTGGCCGGCACCTGGGCGCCCCCGGTCGGCGACGGGGCCATCCGCGCCGATATCAAACCGGCCGCCCTGCTGCGCGCTTTTCGTGGCTTCGAGATTCCACATTCCATCGTTTCGGGAGCGGCCGGATGCGGCAAGTAAGGGGGACCGTATGAATGGCGGTGAACGTGGTGGAGTGATCGGCCTTTACGGCAAAGTCAGCAGCCAACCGGATTTCTTGCGCGGCAACGCTGGCGAATTTTCGCAGGCCGGTTTCGACCGCTGGTTTCAGGACGCGGCCGAGACGCTGCGCACGGAAGGGACCAACCTTCCGGAGGCGCCGACGGGATTCTTGCTGGCGCCGGCAGGCGCCGCCTGGGCGTTCGTGGGCGCGCTGGCGCCCAGCGCGGACGCGGCCGGCCGGGCGTTCCCGCTGGTGGTGTTCGCCCAGATCGACGCCCGCGCCCTGCCGGACGCTTTCTCGCAGGCCACCGCACACTACGGCGCCTTCGTGGCGGCGGCCGGCGGCCTGATCGCCGCCGCCGGCAGCGTTCCCGGCCCGATGCTGGTGGGCGAGGCCCAGGAGCTGGCGCCGACGTTGCCGGAGTCACCCGACGGCGGCGGCCTGACCATCGCTCTCGGCAATGAATCGGCGCAGCCGCTGCTGGCGGCGGTGGGCGGGACACCGGCGGCGCTGGGCTACGCGCTGCGCACCTTCGCCATGGCGTGTGATCAAGCGGCCAAGACCGGTCCGGGCGGCCGCGGCGGCGTGATCACCGTCGACGCCCCCGCACCCAACGTCGCCACGCGCACACTGTGGCTGGAGATCGCCCGTCGCCGCCTGCGCTGGCGCGACGCCGCGCCGTCGATGCTGTGGACGGAAGCGCCAGGCGGCCGTCTCCTGGTGACGCTGGGCGAACCGACCCCGGCCGCGCTGAGCTACCTGGCCAACCCCCGCCACCGGGCGCCGCGCTTCTGGCCCCTGCGCACCGACGTGGTCAGCGCCATCGACCAGGCGATGAAGGCGCTGCTGCCGGAGCAGCGGCGGCTCGTCGAGAATCCGCGCGTGTCGCTGGGCGAATTGGTCTCGTCGTTCGGGTAGGGGCCGGCGGAACGCACCGGGGAGGCTGTAGGGATGGTGAAGGGCGGCTGTACGTGAGGCGGGGCCCCATTCGCTCCGTCGAGGGGCGGCAGGTGTGGGGTTCCCTGCCGTGCTCAAACACCGAACGGCGCGCGCGCCTTATGGGTGTACTTGGAGTTGCGACGTACTGCGCGCCTGCGAACTGCGCGCGGCAGGGAACCCCACACCTGCCGCCGCCTTGGTGACTACGTTCACGGTGCCCCTGGACCGTCCGTAGGCCGGCCGGGGAGGAGAAGAGAGGACACAAGTGGTGTACCGACTACTCACCGAGCCATCCATGTCCCCGGTTGCACCCCGATAAGAGCGCGCCGCTCGGAGAACAGTCGGTACACCACTTGTGTCCTTCTGTTCTTCCTTGGGTCGCCCCCTTGCGCAGTGAACGTAGTCCCCAGGAAGGGCGGGAGCGGTGGGGTTCCCTCCCGCGCGCAGTTCGCAGGCGCGCAGTACGTCCTCGCTCCAAGCAAACCCATAAGGCGCGCGCGCCGTCCGGTGTTTGAGCACGGGAGGGAACCCCACCGCTCCCGCCCCCGCGACAAAGCGAATGGAGCCTCACCTCACGTACAGCCGCCCTCCACCATCTCCACAACCTCGCCGGTGCGCTCCCTCGCCGTTCGCCCCACCCCAACCTGGCGGGCGGCGCGCGCCGTCACCAGCAGGCCGTCGACTGGTATCATGTTCTCGACGCGCAGGTGGGCCTTCTCGATCGACACCACGGTCAGGCCGGCTGCCGTCAGCGTGCGGCGGACGTAGTCCTCGCCGTGGCTGTAGCGGCCGTGCGGGTTGAGGCGGAAGCCCTCGGGCGGCTCGGGGGTGGCGTGCTCGACGGTGAAGATCAGGTGGCCGCCGGGGCGCAGCGTCGCTGCGGCGGCGGACGCCGCGCCGGCCAGATCGCCGAAATAGACCAGCGTGTCGGCTGACACCACCAGGTCAAAGGCGGCCGGGTGCTCACGCATGTACGCGGTCAGCTCGGCCGGTTCCAGGGCGTCGTAGCCGCCGCGCGTGGCGGCTCGGTCCAGCATCGGCTTGGAGAGATCGATGCCGGTCAACCGACGGGCGTACGGACGCAACAGCGGACCGCACAGCCCTGTGCCGGCGCCAGCGTCCAGCACATCCAGCGCGGCGGCCGGCGCGCCCAGCGTCGCGGCCACCGCGTCACCGATCAGCGCCGGCGCCCGATAGTGCAGTCGCTCCAGCACCACGTCGAAGCTGGCGGCGAAGGCGTCGAACGTGCCACGCACGAATTCGTCCGACGCGCGCGCCGGCACGTCCTGGCCCGAACAAGCGGCCAGCATGTGCTTGGCCAGGGCGCTGCTCGGCTCCAGCGTCAGCCAGCGCTGATAGATGGCCACCGCCTCCGGGATGCGCCCCAGCGCGTACAAGGTGGCTCCCACGCGCCGGTAAGACTCGCCGTCGTAGGGGCGCAGCGCCAGCGCCCGCTGATAGGCGGTCAGCGCCTCGTCGCTGCGGCCGGTGTCACGCAGGACGCTGCCCAGGTTGTGGTAGGCCTCGGCGTGCTCGTTGTCCAGCTCCAGCGCCCGGCGAAAGGCCGCCTCGGCGCCGGCGTTGTCCTTCTTGCGGCGAAGCACGCTGCCCAGGTTGGTGTGGGCGCCGGCGTGATCGGGGCGCAACGCCAGCACCAGTCGGTACTCCGCCTCGGCCTCGTCGACGCGGTTCTGCTCCAGCAGCATGTTGCCCAGGTTGTTATGCGCGTCGGCGTGGTCAGGCGCCGATGCCACCGCCTTGCGCACCAGGCCGATCGCCTCTTCGTGCAGCCCGCGTTCGTGCCGGGACAGGCCCAGCAGGTGCAGCGAATCGGCGTGGTCGGGGATCGCCGCCAGGATGCGCTGGTAGATCTCCTCGGCCGCATCCAGCAGGCCGCCCTTCTGCAGTCCGACCGCCAGCTCGATCGCCTCGGCCACGGTCAGCTCGCCCGAAGGCTGACCGCCTCGCCGCACCTCGCGTGTGTGTTGCGACATGTTCGCTGTCCGTCTAGTCGAAGGCGTACTCGAACTCGCTGGCCGGAGCGGTGACCGCCACCTTGGTCACCGGCCGCCCCTCCATCATGCGGGTCAGGACCTCGAGGCTGATGCGCGGCAACAGCGTGTTGGTCAGGATGGCGTCGATCATGCGACCGCCGCTTTCTAGCTCGGTGCAGCGGCTGACGATCAGCTTGACCACGTTGTCGTCGTACGTGAACGGCACGCGGTGCGTGTCGGCGATGCGGCGGGTGATCCTTCCCAGCTGCAGGCGGGCGATGTTCCCGATCATCTCGTCCGACAGCGGGTAATAGGGGATGGTCACCATACGGCCCAGCAGCGCCGCCGGGAACGACTTCAGCAGTGGCTCGCGCAGCGCCTTGGCGATCCCTTCCGGATCGGGCAGCAGCTCGGGGTCCTTGCACATGTTCATGATGAGCTCGCTGCCCACGTTCGAGGTCAGCAGGATCAGCGTGTTCTTGAAATCGATGAGGCGCCCTTCCCCGTCCTCCATGAACCCTTTGTCGAACACCTGGAAGAACAGCTCGTGCACGTCGGAGTGCGCCTTCTCCACCTCGTCCAGCAGCACGACGCTGTAGGGCCGTCGACGCACCGCCTCGGTGAGGACACCGCCCTCGCCGTAACCGACGTATCCGGGAGGGGCCCCCTTCAACGTCGAGACGGTGTGGGCCTCCTGGAACTCGCTCATGTTGATGGTGATCAGGTTCTGCTCGCCACCATAGAGCGACTCGGCCAGCGTCAGCGCCGTCTCTGTCTTGCCCACGCCCGACGGCCCGGCCAGCATGAACACGCCGATCGGCTTGCTGGGATTCTCCAGGCCGGCCCGCGACGTCTGGATGCGCCTGGCGATCATCTGCAGGGCGTGCGACTGACCGATCACCCGCTGGCCCATGGTGTCGGCCAGCTTCAGCACGGTCTCGATCTCGTTCTTCACCATGCGGCCGACCGGGATGCCGGTCCAGTCGCCCACCACCGAGGCCACCGCCTGGGCGTCGACCGTCGGCAAGATCAGCGGCTCCTGGCCCTGCAGCTCGGCCAGCTCGCCTTGCAGACGGCGCAGCTTCTCCAGCAGTGCCGGCCGCTGCGCCTCGTCGGCGGGGGGCACCTTCACGGACGCCGCCGCCGTCGCAGCAGCCGCCGCCTTGTCACCTTTTTCAGGCGCGCGCCCCGATGCCGCGCCGGCCTTGGCCGCCGCGCTGTCCACCGGCTCGGTCGATCCGCGCAGCGTCTTGCGGATGGCCAGGATCTCGTCGACCAGCCCCTTCTCCGCCTTCCAGCGCGCCTCCAGCTTGGCCAGGCGCTCGCGCTCGGCCACCAGCTTGGCGCTGACCGACGTCTCGCGCTCGGCGGTCTCCCAGCCGGCCGCCTTCTCGCGGCCGATGATCCCTTGCTCGATCTCCAGGGCGACGATCCGGCTGCGGCTGTCCTCGACCTCGGCCGGGACGGCGTGCTGGCCGATGGCCACGCGCGCGCAGGCCGTGTCCAGAAGGCTCACCGATTTGTCCGGCAACTGGCGCGCCGGGATGTACCGGTGCGACAGCTTGACCGACGCCTCCAGCGCCTCGTCCAGGATCTGCACGCGGTGGTGCGCCTCCAGCGTCGAGGCCACACCGCGCATCATCAGTAGCGCCTTCTCCTCGGTCGGCTCCGGCACCTGCACCACCTGGAACCGCCGGGTCAGCGCCGGATCCTTCTCGATGTGCTTCTTGTACTCGGCCCAGGTCGTGGCGGCGATGGTGCGCAGCTTGCCGCGGGCCAGCGCCGGCTTGAGCAGGTTCGCCGCGTCGCCGGTGCCGGCCGCGCCCCCCGCGCCCACCAGCGTGTGCGCTTCATCGATGAACAGGATGATCGGCGTCGGCGACGACTGCACCTCGTCGATGACCTGGCGCAGCCGGTTCTCGAACTCGCCCTTCATCGAGGCCCCTGCCTGCAACAGGCCCACGTCCAGCGCCCTCAGCGACACGTCCTTCAGCGGCGGCGGCACATCCCCCGAGGCGATGCGTAGGGCGAACCCCTCCACCACCGCCGTCTTGCCCACGCCCGCCTCGCCGGTGAGGATGGGGTTGTTCTGGCGCCGCCGCATCAGGATGTCGACGATCTGCCGGATCTCCTCTTCGCGGCCGGCGATGGGATCGATCTCCCCCTTGCGGGCCCGCTCGGTCAGGTCGACCGAGAATCGGCGCAGGCCTTCCTGCTTGCCCATCTCGGCCGGGGGCATCGCCCCGCTGGCCTCACCGGGCGTGGCCGCCCCGCCGCCGTCGGAGGCGCGCATCGACGTCTCGGGCGATCCGCCCACGATGGCGTCGAAATTTTCCACCAGGGCGTCGACCTTGACCTTGTCGAACTCGCGCGACATCGCGGGCAGGGCGTTGCGCAGCCCCGGCGTCTTGAGGATGCCCACCACCAGGTGACCGGTGCGCACCTGCTTGTCGCCGAACATCAGGCTGCCGTAGACCCAGCCGCGTTCCACCGCCTCCTCGACGTGGGACGACAGGTCCGAGATCGAGCTGGCCCCACGTGGCAACCGATCCAGCGCCTCCGTCATCTCCTTGGCCAGCCGCGACGGATCGAGCTGGAAATGACGGATGATGCGGTGCAGATCCGAATCCTGCTGCTGGATGATCTGCTGGAACCAGTGGACCAGCTCGACGTACGGGTTGCCGCGCAGCTTGCAGAACACCGTCGCGCCTTCGATCGCCTTGTACCCGAGGCTGTTCAACTTCCCGAATAACGCCACCCGGCTGATCTCGGACATGTGCTTTCTCCTGTTAAGGGCGACCTCAGGCCGCGTCTGGTATCTCGGCCTGAGGATCCAGTATCAGATCTTCGCGTCTTCCGCCGCTGGCGCCGCGTCCGGCCCGTCCCAGCCACGTGGTCCAGGCCAACCGCGACTGGCCCAGGTGCCAGGGCTGATCGACCTTCTCGTGCAGGATCAACTTCACGTCCCAGCGGAACTCGTCGCCGGTGTAACTGCGCACGATGGCCCGCAGGCGTTTCAGGCTGGGCCCTCCCGGCAGCATGCGCTGGAACTGCACGCGATTGAGCGGCCCCAGCACCACGCGGAATTTTTGCTGCGCCGCCCAGGCGTGCGCCCCCAGCGTCGACGACACGCCCAGAAGCCCGATCTGACCCGGGACGCCCAGCCGCCAGCGGTGCGCCACGGGCAGCTCCAGCCAGTCGCCCACGAACTGTTCGATGTGGGTCGGGATCTGGAAGAAATCGCCGATCATTCCGGCCAGGCCGTCCGCGTGCTTGGTCTGACCCGACAGGGTCGCCGCGTAGAACAGCTTGGCGGCATCCGGCATGTCGTCGCGCCCGCGCAGCGACGGCAGCCCCAGCCCGGCCAGCGCACCGACGTACGTGGCGAAGCGATCGGTCTCCGGCAGATCGTGGCTGACCGTGGGCTGCGCCACCGCCCAGGCCCGATAAAACAGCATCAACATCCGGTGGTGGAACAGATCCAGAAACCGGCTCATGGTCGCGTCGCCGGCGTTGTGAACCCGGTCGCGGACGTATTCGGTCAGGTGCAGCGGCAGCGGACCGTTGGGCCCCAGCAAGCCAAAGAAGTGCACCGACAGACGCGGCGGACGCCCGTCGGTGCCCGGCCGCAACTCGGACAGCGCCGTGGGCGGAAAGGCCAGCGACGGTTCCTGGCCCAGGCGAATCGGTTCATCGGCGGGGCGAGGCCCGGCGCCAAAGCGCGGGCGATCAGGCCGATCGCGGTGCAGGGCCTCCATCCGCCGCAGCACCTGGAAGAAATCGAACTGGTGCGGGGCCCGGCCCAGCATGTCCAGAAGCTGGGCGAAGGCGCGCGCCCGCTGCGGCGGCAGCGGCGGACGCTGCGCCGTCGGACCGCCGGCGGGCGGCAGCGCCGGCACCGTTCCACCTGCCGGCGACGGGCTCACAGGATCTGCCGCAGTCCCAGCCGGGCCGGCCAGCGCATGATCTCACCCCGCTGCACGGTGCGCAGCACGGTCTCCGTGAACGAGTTGATCGACACGTACTTGGAAAAGAACCGCTCCAGGACCGCCGCCATCAGGAAGACACCGCTGCCCTCGAAGGCCCCCTCGTCGCACATGAGGCCGATCTCCAGACCGCGGCCGAACGTCGTGGGCCCCGGCACCGGCAGGGCCCGGGTGATCCCGGCGCAGGTCGTTCCGCGCACGCCGTCGATCTGTTTGCGGTTGGTGGGGTCGGTGAGATCGCAGTACAGAGACAGCAGCTCGCGCAGCGCCGACCCCTTGTCCCCGGCCCCCGACGCCGGGTCCACCAGCGACAGGTAATTGAGCGACAGGTGGCTGATGAGACGCCAGCTGGTGTCGCCCAGAGCGTGCGACGCCCGCGGCGGCGTCGGCCCGGCCACGCACCGGATGAACTCCACCGGCGCCCCCGACTCCAGCGTGAAGTCGGTGCGCCCCTGCCCGATGGACAGATGCAGGGGCAGATCGCGGTTGGTGCACACGGTCTCCACCGCCAGCTGGCGCATGCTGGACCGATACGGTCCCTCGTCGGGATCCACCAGAGACAGGAAGACCTCGGCGCCCACATAGCTGGACCGCGCCCCCTGGGCCCGCTGCCGGGCTGACAGCATGCGCGCCTGCCGCGCCACCGTGTAATAGGCGGGCACCTCCTCCGTCGCCGACTGATCGTTCCAGGCGAAGAAGGGGTGAAACTGCTGCTTGACCTCGGTGCTGGCGC
>DATLVT010000040.1:0-4084 GCA_035577105.1 Polyangia bacterium | reverse complement strand
AGGTGCATCTGCAGGAACACGTCGTACTTGGCCAGGTTGGCGTCATTGATCAACGTGTTGTCGGTGGTGGCGTCGACGGTGAAGTCGTTTGTCATCCCCATCTGCGGCAGGACGGCGCGGGCCATGGCGCTGCTGGCCAGGTGATCCACCGCGGTCGACGAGATCATGAAGATCTTGAACGGCGCCGCGACACTGACGCTGGCGCTGACGACAATGGCAAAGAAGACGGTAATGGAAACATATTTTTTATTGGACATGGGTGGCCTCAGCCGCGCACCTTACAAGAAGACCGCCGTCTTTTGCGCGCAAAAAATCGTTTTTTGACGATGCGCCCGGAAACACCCGCGAATAAACAATCGCTTCCTCCGCTCCGCCGGTTGGGCTAGGTTTTGAGCCAGAAAGAGGGAGGCAGCCGATGCGAACGAAGTTTGTACTGGGAACTTTTGTTGGAGTTCTGTTCGCGGCGGCGTTGGGGTGCGGATCCGACAGTGGGACGAAGCCCGGTGGTTCGGGCGGGGCGCAGGGCGGCGGAACCGGCGGGGCGTCCGGCTCGGGCGGCAGCGGCTCTGGCGGGGCGGGCACCGGCGGCGCCGGAACGGGGGGCGCCGGCAGCGGCGGCAGTGTCGGCACGGGAGGCAGCGCGCCGAGCGACGCGCGCGTCGATCAAACCACCACCTCCGACGGCAGCGCCGGCGAGGTCTCCGGCGACGCGCCGGCCAGCACGGCCTTTCAGTTCAAGTGCGGTGGCCTGGTCATGATGGGAAACACTCTCGTCTTTCCACCGCGTCATTCGGCGCCCATGAACATCAGCCCGCCCTTCAGCTGGGGGACCGGGCCGGCCGGCACCATGAGCTACGCCATCACCATGTACGATCTTTCGATCGGCAATCCGCACTTTGCCATGTGGGACATCCCCTCGACCGAGACCGGCCTGCCCACCAACATTCCCCACGTGGCGATGCCCGGCCCGCCCGCCCCGGCCGGCATGCGACAGACGCCGAACGGCTTTCAGGGACCCGGTGGCACCACCATGAACATGTACGAGATTCGACTGTGGGCGTTGAAGGTCGCCCAGTTACCCAACCCGGGAACGAACGCCGGCGCCATTCGCACCCGCCTGATGAACGACCTGATGGGGGCAAAGACCCTGGTCGTCGACTCGCAAATGATCATCGCCCGCGGCACCCGCGGCGGGATCGGAATGGATCCGCCGTAGGTCGAAAACCGGGGAGGGCAGGGACAGCGATCTGCGTGGGAACCCCCTATTGAGGGCGTCGCAGTCACGCAGGTAGAGTGCGGTGAATCAACAGGGTCGTTGATCGGTGTTTCCGGCCAACGAATCGATCACCTTCCCTGCCGTGCTCGCGGCGTGTTCGAACCATTGGAGGATGCAATGAACGCGAAGGCGAAGATCACCTTGGCCATGACGGCGACCCTCGCGCTGGTTCCGTGCCTGGCCAGCGGTCAGGCCGTGCTGAACGAACGCACCATCTCGTTGAACGCCGCCATGGAGATGGCCACCGCCAGCCTGGAGCGCTGCCGCGCCGATGGTTTCAAGGTGACGATAACCGTGTTGAACCGGCATGCCCGCACCGCGGTGGTGCTGAGCGACGACGCCGCGAACCCGCACACCGTCGAGAACAGCATGCGCAAGGCGTACACCGCCTTCACCACCCGCGCGCCGTCGGTGGAGATGAGCAAGCGGCCGGAGCCGTTGAAGACCGGGTTGTTGCTGCTGGACAAGCTAACCCTCATCGAAGGCGGGCTGCCCATCTTTGCCGGCAAGGAACTCATCGGTTCGATCGGCGTCTCTGGCGCTCCCGGTGGGGACAAGGACGCGGCGTGCGCCAAGGTCGGCATCGACAAGATCGCCAAGAAGCTCGAGTGAGCCCGGCGGCGACGGCGTTCAGCGGCGAACCGGCCGCCGGCCCGTCCGCGACCTTGGGTTAGCCGGCGGGTCCGCAAGGCGGGACTGTGAGGCGGGCGCCTCGCTGCGCCCGAATGCCTCCGCGCCGGCGAAATATGAGAAGTGCGCCCGCTCACGGATCTGCATGGTTACCCGCTCGCCTGCAGGCAACCGATGGGGTATTGAAGCGCGTCAGACGCAGTGTTTCGTTTTTTTGTCTCTGGTTTTTTTATGAGGAGCAATTGAGTCATGAGAAGGCATCACCTGGTCAGCGTCTTGTTGTTGACCGTTTCGGCCATGGCGTGCAGTGAAAGCAGCAGCAGCAGCAACACCCCTCCCACCACCGGCGCCGTCACCTTCTGGCAAGACGTGGGGCCCATCTACAACGAAAAATGCGTCCGCTGCCATCAAGAGGGTGGGATCGCGCCTTTCCGTCTGGACAACTATGCCGACGCCAAGGCCAATGCCGCCCTGGAGCTGACCCGGATCACCGAGGGCACCATGCCGCCTTACCACATGGTCCACGACGGAAGCTGCGGCTCGTTCAACGACGCTGCGACGCTGACCGATCAGCAGAAGGCGACCATCCAGGCCTGGGTCGCCGGCGCGCAGGCCGAGGGCACCAAAGTCACGTTGACCTTGCCACCACAGCCAATGCTTGCCGATGCCTTGGAGCTAAAGACGCCCACTTTCTCGCCGGTCGCCCAGGGCACCGCCCTGGCCTTGAATGACGAGTACCGCTGCTTCCTGATGGATCCACCGAACACCGCCGACGCGTTCTTGACCGGGTACGACGTGAATCCGGGCGATGCCACCATCGTGCACCACGTACTGGCCTTCCTGGTCGACCCCAACCAGGCAGGCGGTGGCGGTCAAACCAACGCCGAGATCATGAAGGCCCTGGATGACCAGTCGCCCGATCGCCTGGGCTGGCCGTGCTTCGGCGCCGCCGGCGAGGGCGTCAAGGTCAGCGGCGTGCCCGTGACGTGGGCTCCTGGCCAGGGCGTGGTGAACTATCCAGACGGGATGGGGGTGCCGGTCCGGACCACGGACAAGCTGGTTGTGCAGATTCACTACAACCTCGCCGACCCGACAGCGGCTGGCAAGAGCGACAGCACCACTGTTCACCTTCGTTTTGCCGATCAGGTCAGCCGCCGCCTCTCGTTCATGCTGCCCGATCCGTTCCTGGATACCCTGGGCAAGAAGGACGGCGACGGCAAGCCGGCCCCCGACAGCCTGATGCCGGGACTGAGCGATACGTCGTACACCTGGACAGTGACCGGCAAGGATCTGGGTCTGGCCGGCACGACGTCAGTGGACCTGGTGGCGGTGATGCCGCACATGCACGGCCGGGGGATAAGGCAGCAGATGCGCCTGGGATCGCCGGACAACCTGGCCTGTGCGTCGCACCTGGAACACTGGGACTTTCACTGGCAGGAGTATTATTTCTACAAGACCCCGCCCGCGATCACCGCGAACACGACCGTGCAGGTGACCTGCGAGTACGATACGTCGAAAGACACCACGCCAGTGTTGCCCGGATGGGGCACACGCAACGAGATGTGCCTGAACGTCTTGATGGTGGCGCTCCCGGCTCAATAGGGGGGCAGGGGCATCGCCAGAGGTGGTCCGGTCTGGCAAACGTCCTGTTTCGTTCAGTGGCGGGGCGAAGCCCCGTCCGCGGCAACAGCGGGTTCGGCGGCGACCCGAATCGCTACAACTACCTCGGTTTCCGCCCCCACCGTCGAAAGACTTGGGCCGATGTCTTTGGATTACGTAGTCGACCTCGACCAACCGCCCCGGCGCGTAGGCGCAGCCCGTGTCAGCAGCATTCGATTCTCAAGTCCAGCGCGGCAGTTCGCCGGTGTCAGTGCGCACTTCGAACTCCGGCCAGTCGTTCATGCTGGCCAGGTAGACCCTCGAGATCGTCCCCGTATGGTTTGCAGGTAGTCGTCCGGTCTCGATGTTCCTCCACCACTCGTCGGACCCGACCAGGCGGTGGGCCGGCTCGATATGCTATCCAGTTCTTCCCGTCGATGCGTGCCGCACTTTCGTGAAATTTCTGAGCGGAGCAATTCTGGCGTCGCGCGCCTGAACAGTGGTACCGGCGATCCAGTCGTGAAGTGCCTTCTGACGACTGGAGCCAGCCATCGCAAGAAGAGAGACGAACCCAAGAAG
>DATLVT010000039.1:0-10865 GCA_035577105.1 Polyangia bacterium | reverse complement strand
GTTGGCGATCAGGACTTTGCGAATGCGACGGGCAGGCATGGACCGATTATAGGGCCTGTCGACGACCAACGCGTCGGCGCCGCGTTGTCTAATCCCCGGCCGGGGCGCTGGGGCTGCGCGGTTCGGCGCCCGCTTCCAGTCCCTTGCTGGTTCGCACGATCACGTTGGCCACGCCGATTTTGGACAGCTCCTTGGACTTCTGTCCGCGGCGCGCCAGGCCGTCGACGACGTCGCGTGGGATGTCGGATTCCACCAGCACGAACTCCGGGAACCACTGATGGTGGATGCGCGGCGCCGCCACCGCCGCCTGGGCGTCCAGCTTCCAGTCGACCACGTTCAGCAGGACCTGCGTCGTCGCCGTGATGATGGTGGGCCCGCCCGCCGCGCCCACCACCATCTTCACCTGGTCGCCGTCCAGCACCACCGTCGGGGTCATCGACGACAGCGGCCGCTTGCCGGGAGCCACGGCGTTCTGCACGCTGCCGATCAAACCGAACGCGTTGGGGACGCCGGGCTGCACGGAGAAATCATCCATCTGGTTGTTCAGCAGGACGCCGGTCTTGCCCGCCACCAGGTGGGCGCCAAAGCCCAGGTTCACCGTGGTGGTCAGTGACACGGCGTTGCCCTCGGCGTCGATCACCGCCAGATGCGTGGTGCCGCCGTCGCGGTGCAAGGCGGGTGGCGCCGTCGCCTCGGGCGTCCCGTACTGGTCGCGGGGCAGCACGCCGCCATCCTTGATCCGCGCGGCCAGGCTGCGGTGGTAGGTCTCATCGGTGAGGTGGGCCAGATCGACGGCGACAAAGTCCGGATCGCCCAGGAACCGCGCCCGGTCGGCGAAGCCGTGCTTGAAGGCCTCGGCCAGCACGTGCAGGTACGCCGACGAGTTGCGACCCAGCTTGACCAGCGCAGCGTCGTCGGGAAAACGCGCTGACAGGATGCCCAGCGTCTCCACCAGCACCGTCCCGCCCGACGACGGCGGCGGCATGGAGATCACGCGCAGGCCGCGGTACGTGGTGGCCAGCGGCGGGCGCTCGACGGCGGCATAGCTCTTCAGATCGTCGAGCGTCATCACGCCGCCGCCCGCGCGCACCGCCTTGACGATCTCGTCGGCGATCTCGCCGCGGTAAAAGACGTCGGGACCACCGGCGCGAAGCTTGCCCAGGGTCCACGCCAGATCGGGTCGTCTGGCGATCTCGTTTTCGCGCGGCGCCTTGGCGACAAAGACCTGCGCGAAAACAGGATCGACCTGGGGCGCCTGGCGCGGAAGCGACTGCAGAGCCTCTGCGAGCCTCCACGAAACGGGAAAACCGGTCCTGGCCAGGTGCTCGGCCGGCTCGACACATCTGGCGAAGGGCAACCGTCCCCAGCGCCGCACCATCTCGCCCAGACCCCGCACCTCGCCCGGCACACCGGCGGCCAGGCCACCTTGTGTCGACAAGATCGGATCGGCCTTGCCCTCGCGCAGGTACATCTCGGGCCGGATGGCGGCCGGCGCACGTTCTCGGAAATCCAGCGCGTAAGCCTTGTGTTCCTTGGCGACATAGATGACGGCAAAACCGCCGCCGCCCATCCCTGAAGCGAAGGGATGCACCACCCCCAGCGCCAGCGCCGTCGCGCAGGCGGCGTCGATCGCGTTGCCGCCCGCGCGCAAGCGAGACCATCCGGCTTGCGAGGCCGACGGATGATCCGACGCCACCGCCGCGTGCGCTGCGCGCCAGGGTGGCGGCGTCGCCGCGCTGGCGCCACCGTCGCGCAGCGCCGCTGCCGCGAAGATCGCCGCCGACAGCAGCAGCCGCCGGCGCGAGATCTTGTCGCCGACCCGCTGCCTCCGCGATGTGTTCACCGTGTCGTACTTGTGCGACATCCGAGGCACCGCCGCGCGCCTAATATCCGGTGAAGCCGAGGCTTTGCAAAGCCAAATGTGAGATGCTTAGCTCCCGTTAAAACCGATCATGCCGACTAGAAAGAGGATCGCGTAGCTATGGACCATCCGCCTCCCAAGGAATCGCGCGCGCCCATCAACCTGCGCATCAAGTTCCGCAGCGAGAGCCTGGATCAATTCATCGATCGCTATTCAATCGACGTCAGCCGGGGCGGCATCTTCATTCGCACCAGAGAACCGCTGGCGGTGGGCACGCAGTTGAAGTTCGATTTCCAGCTGCAAGACGCCTCGCCCCTGATGGCCGGAGAAGGAACCGTGGTGTGGATTCGCGAATACGACGCCAACCGCACCGGCATCACGCCGGGGATGGGCGTCCGCTTTGACAAGCTGACCGCGACCAGCCAGCCCATCCTGGAAAAAATCCTGGCCGAGAAGGGTCGCCGCGAGCAAGGCAACCAGAGCGGCGGCATCATGTCCAAGGTCGGCGCCGGCATGGCCGTGCGCCGTCCGTCCAGCACGTTCACCGCACTGGATCCGCGCGCGCTGGGTCTGGTGGCGGGAACGCCGGGCGCAGGCGGCGAGGCGCCCGCGGCAGGAGCCACGACGCCCGATTCAGTGACCCGTCGCGAGCGGCGCCCTTCGGCGCCGACGCTGCCGCCGACCGCGCCGGCAAACGCGTCTCCGTCGACGATGTCGTCCGCCGAGCGCACGCACCAGGGCTTCGCGTCGACCACCGCTGCTCCGACCGCTTCGTCGACATCGACGACGTCGTCTCCCGTCAACAACCCGGAACGCACGCACATGGGTGGTTTCGCGGCGCCCGGTTCGCCCGGTTACCCGCCGCCCATGACCTTGCCCAGCGCCAGCCCGCAGCGCCCGCGAACGCCCGGTCCCCTGCCCGCCCTGGAAACGCCGGGCAGCGGTCGTCACAACACCGGTTCGGTGTCGCGGCTGAACGCGGCGCGGCCGGCCAGCTATGAACCGCCGACGTCAGCGGACATCGACAAGGCGCTGGATGGATTGACCGGGGGGCACGAAGCCCGACCTGCGGCGCCGCCGGCGGCCGCCCGTCCCTCGTCGCGCGCCGCCGCCGACAGCCACGGCGTGCCGGGACTGAACGAGGACGAGGCGCCCAGCGAACCGACGAAGACGGGCGACGCGCTGTCCGAGATGGTGGCAGCGGCAACCCAGACCAGCGCCGACGAGCGCGCAGCCGCGGCCGCCGCCGGCGTCGTCGATGGCGCTGCGCCGTCGGCGGAGATCGATTCGGATCGCACGCTGGCCACCTCCGCCGCTCAGATCGCCGAGATGCTGGAGGAATCAGCACGAACCGCGACAACGCCCGAGAAGACAGCGAAGGACATGCCGGCGCTCTCGGAGGCCGCTGCCGCTGCGATCATGGCGGAGACCGGCGCGGGCATAACGCCGGCGCCGCCCGCGCCGGCAGCCGAGGCGGCCCCGGCCACGGGCCCGTCCCTGGTCCTCATCAAGAACGACAAGCACGACGCTGCCGCCAAGGGCCACGACGCCAGCAAGGGCGAGCAGAGCCCGTCAGCCATCGCGGGCGCCGACGGCGCCGCGACGGCCGAAGCGGCAGCCGCCGCGGTGAGTGCCAATTCAGCGCAGTCGCCGACGGCCGCCGGATCTTTCACCGCCGGCAAGCTGAGCGGCGTCGCCGCCAACACGGTCGGTGCGGCGGCGGACACCACCCGGCCAGCCGGGGCCGCCGCCAAGACGGGGAGCGCGCGACCGGCCAAGCGCCGAAGCGCGGCCCCATTCGTGGTGGCGGGGTTGATCGGCGCCGCGGCGATCATCGCCGTCGCGGTGTCGCAACAAAAGGCGCCGGACCATTCCCAGGAGTCGTTCCAGGCACGAAAGGCCGAACCGGCAACCGCCGAGAACCCGACACCGCCAGCGCCCCCCACCGCTGGAGAACAACCGGCGGCGCCTGCGGCCGCCGCGACGTCACCCACGCCAGGAACCACGACGGCAACCGCACCGTCACCGGCTCCCACGCCTGCCAACGAACCGCCCAAGCCAGTCGAAGCCGCCAAGGCCACCGAGCCAGCGGCCAGCGCGTCAGTTCCAGCGCCCGAGGCGACCCCGCCGGCACCTTCGGCCGCGCCGTCACCCGGTGGGAACGCCGGGGTCAAGGCGGCAGCGCCCACCGCGGCGCGCGCCGAAAAATCGAAGGGTGCGGGGTCCAGGGCCGCCGGCGAGCGCAAGCCGACCGTCGCTGTGGTCGGCCCGCCCAAGAAAGCGACAGCGTCCACGACAGCATCAGCGACAGCATCGGCCGCGTCGGCGGCGACCGCCTCGGCCGCCGACAGCGCGCCCGCCGACGAAGCGAGCGACGCCAAGAAGACGGAGGGCAGCGCTTCGGCCAGCGCGCAACGGCCGGCCGTGCAGCATCTTCTGAAGATCACCTCGTCGCCGCCGGGGGCCGACGTGCTCATTGACGGACAGTCGGTGGGCAAGACGCCCTACCAGGCGCGCGAGATCGACGCCGAGGCCCCGCACGCGGTCACCATTCGTCTCGACGGCTATGAGCCACACGAACACATGATCAGCGCGTCGGACTGGCTGAAGCAGAAGGCCAATCTCGAGACGGCGAAGGTGAACGTCAAGCTCCGCAAGCTGGCGGCGGGCAGCGCCACCGACCCGACCGCCGCCCGGTCCGACAGCGCCCGCGCCGAGCCGCCCAAGGCCGAAGCAGCGACCAAGGTCGAAGCCGCGCCGGCGGAGAAAACTCCCGAAGCGACGCCCGCGCCCGCCGCCACCGAGCCGCCCAAGGCGAAGGACGAGCCGGCGACCGCGCCCGCAAAATGAGATGAGATGATCGGCTCGCGCGTTTTTCCAGCGCGCCGCTGGACCATGGTGGCAAGCATGGTGACGGCCACGCTGGCGGGCCTCACCTGCCGCGGCCCCGGCGCGACGCGATCGGCGGCTGACGCGGCTGCGACTCCGGCTGCGGCCTCCCCTTTTGCAGCCGCGACGACCACCCCGGCCAGTACCGCCGCCGCGCGGACGCGGCATCCGCTGCCCCGCATCGACGTGCACATGCACATCGCCCCCGACGGAATCGGACCGGCGTTGAAGATGATGGATGAATGGGGCATCGACGGAGGCGTCAACCTGTCCGGGATGTATCCCGGACCGCCCTATGGCGCGCTGGAAATGCAGCTGGCGGCCGCGGCCAGGACCAGCGGTCGCATCGTCGTGTTCGCCAACACCAACTTTCGCCTGGTGCGCACGCGCAAGGACTACGGCGTGGCCATGGCCGAGCTGCTGGCCGAATCAAAGCGCCTGGGCGCCGTTGGATTGAAGATCCCCAAGGGCCTGGGCCTGGGATACCCGGCGCCTGACGGCAAGCACCTGCTGCCCATCGATGATCACGGGCTGGATCCGCTGTTCGAAAAGGCCGGCGAGCTGGGCATGCCGGTGGCCATTCACATCGGCGATCCCAAGGCTTTCTGGAAGCCGGCCACGCCCGAGAACGAACGGTGGGACGAACTGCGCGCCCACCCCGAGTGGTCGTTCTATGGCGAACCGGTGCCATCATGGGAGGCGCTGTACGCCGCTTTCGAAAGACGCGTGGCCCGGCATCCCAAGACCAACTTCATCGCCGTTCACTTCGGCAACGACCCCGAGGATCCCGATCGGGTGATGAAGATGCTGGATCGCTATCCGAACTTCTACATCGACACCGCCGCGCGCATCCCCGAGCTGGGGCGCCACCCGGTGGAGAAGATGCGGCGCTTTTACGAGAAGTACCAGGACCGGGTCCTGTTCGGCACCGACACGGGCGTGGGCGCCACGCCGCAAGAGATGATGTTCGGGTCCACCGGCGAGACGCCGCCCGGGCGGGCCGACGAAGTCCGTTTCTTCACGTCGACCTGGCGGTACTTCGAAACCCTGGACCGCCAGTTCGAGAGCCCCACCCCGATTCAAGGTCGCTGGAAGATCGATGGCGTCGGGCTGTCCCCGGCGATCCTGCGCAAGATCTACTTCGACAACGCCGCGCGCTTGCTGCGCTGGCAGCCACCGGTCAGCGTCGATTCCGCGGCGCCCTGACGTCAGGCGCAAAAACGCGCGGGGCGGCCAGCGAGACCCTTGACTGCCGGTCGCCGCCTCCCATAATGGCCCCCTCATTCCGGAGTAGCTCAGTGGCAGAGCAGGCGGCTGTTAACCGCCGGGTCGGGGGTTCGAAACCCTCCTCCGGAGCTCGGGCGCGAAGCGCCCTCGCACCGTCGGATGCTTTCAGCGGCCGCGTCGGCGCCCTTGGCGCCGGCGCGGGCGTCGAAACCCTCCCCGCATGGGCGTCCGGGGCTGAGCGATAGGGTCGTGATATAGGAGTCGCGGCGAATGGATTTAGCGGCTGGCTGCAATGTCTGCGGGGGCGCGGTCACGACGCGGTTTTCCGAGGTGCGCGATCCCCAGACGGGTGAGCTGTTCTCCATCCTGGAGTGCCCGGCTTGCGGCCTGGGGCAGACCTCGCCGCAACCGGATGACCTGGGCCGGTACTACGGCGCCGCCTACCACGGCGGTCGTCATGGGTTCACGGCGCGCCACTGCATCGCGCGCCGCCTGGAGTTCGTTCAGACGGTGGCGGGACCGGGCCGCGGGCGCGCACTCCTGGACGTGGGCTGCGGCGATGGTTCGTTCCTGGAGGCGGCACGCTCCCGCTCCGGCTGGCTGATCGCCGGCACGGAGATGAATCCGGCGGCGGCGCGAAGCAAAGGCATCGCCGTCCGCGATTCCATCGAAGCCATTGGTCCGGTCGCCGGCCCCTTCGATTGCATCACGCTCTGGCACAGCCTGGAACACATCCGCGATCCAATGTCTGCCTTGAAGACGCTGTCGACCTTTCTGGTGCCGGGCGGCGTCCTGGTCGCCGCGGTCCCGAATTACGGCGGCTTGCAAGCGCGCGCTTTTGGCGCCGGCTGGTTTCATCTGGACGTGCCGCGCCATCTTTTTCATTTTCGACGCCGGTCGCTGGCGCTCGCCCTCAGCTCGGCCGGGCTGGCGCCGTTTCAGGAGTGGCACCAGGAGTTTGAATACGATCTGTTTGGCTGGTCGCAAAGCGCGCTGAACCGGTTCATGCACGTCCCCAACGGCTTCTTCTATCAGCTGACCGGCAAACCGACTTCCGCCAGCCCCGTCGAGCGAATCATGAACCTTGCCATCGGGACGATGCTGACCGGCCTCAGCCTTCCAGCCGTCGTCGCCGGCAGCGCGTTCAAGCGAGGCGGCACCTTGGTCATCGCCGCCCGCAAATAACCGGCGGCGCGCCGGTCACGGCACCGGACGGCGCCCAGGCAGTTCCAGCTCGGCCATCACGCCCCGGTGATCGGACGCGCGCTCATCCACCACGGCGCAGGTCAGAACGCGAACCCCCGAGCCGGCCAGGATACGATCGATGCGCATCCAGGGACGCTTGATGGCGGGAAAGGTGTAGCCAAAGCCGGAGCCGCGCTGGGCGAACGCGTCCTGGTAATCCCCCAGCCACTGCGCATAGGCCCAGCTCAGCTGGGGCAGGTTGGTGTCGCCGGCGATGATGACGGGGTTCGTCGACCGCCGCGCCTCCTCGACGACGGTCTTCACCTGCAGTACACGCAACTGGGCGTTGAACCGCATCGCGGCCGAGGCGGGGCTCCAGATGCGACCGCTGAGGATCTCCTGGCGCAAGCCGGCCCCGCGCAGATCGTCCAGGGCCACGCGCGGCGAGATGGGATGCATGTTGTAAACGTCGATCAGGCCGCTGGGGGCCTGGATCCGGTAACGCACAAACCGCATCGAGCGGATGTCACCCTCGAACGACACGCCCGGCGGCATGTAGACGTCGACGATCGGATATCGACTGGCCACCGCGAACTGGTCGGTCTTGCGAAACGCATAATCGGACAGGCCGGCGCGCAGGGTCTCCTCGTCGGCGTGCACGCCCTCCTGCATCAGGATCAGATCCGGGTTCACGCCACGGACCTGGCGAATCACGTTGGCCAGGCCCAGCCGCCCCTCGTCGATGTTCAGGCTGACCACGCGCAGGACGTCGGCGCCCGCCGCCGGGGCGGCAGGGCGCGACAGGTGAAGGCCCATCAGCGGAAACAGCAGCACCAGCGCCGCGATGACCTGCGTGATCAGCCAGCGATACGCCCGCCCAAGCAGCAGCGCCAGCGTCAGCACCGGCCACGGCACGGCAAATCCCAGGCGCGGTAAATAGAGCGCCACCGTCGTCCCCCACCATCGCTCACCGACCAGGCGAAACCCGGCCACCACCAGCAACAGCGCCACCGGATACCCGACGGCCAGGGCACGGACCGCCCACCAGAACAAGCGACCCAGCCGCCCCGCGACGCTTTCTGCCATGCGCCCCCAAGTTTCTATCGCGGACGGGGCCGCATCGCCATACGCTGCCGAAATGAAGCGGTGCTGGCTGGTCGCCCTCGCACTGATCCTTGGCGTCTCGGCCTGCGGCGGCGGCAGCGCGCGGAGTGGCGGCGGTTCAGGCGGAGCGGCCGGCGCGAGTCTGGGTGGCAGTGGCGGTGCAAGCGGTGGCAACGGCGGCAGTGGGATGGCGGGCGGATCGATGGTCGATGCCAACGCCACCGACAGGGGCGACCTTCGCGACGAAGCAACGCAAGCCCCAGACGCAATCATCGACGCGCCACTCGACGTCCCCACCTCGACCACGTCCTTCGTCTACGTCAGCGGCTATGCCGAGCCGATCACCGTCTTCACCTTGAACACCGCCACGGGCGTCCTCACGCCGGCCAGCACCGCGTCGACCGGACCGGGTGGCCAGCCGACGTCGCTGGCCTTCTCGCCGGACAAGCGAACCCTCTACGCGGGCGACGAGCAGAAAGATCTGCCCATGAGCCGGGTGATCGCCTTCGCCATCAATCAAGCGACCGGCGCTCTGACGGAGCTCGGCCGCCAGGACACGGGCGGCACCACGCTGGCCCACGTGGGCGTTCACCCGGGCGGCAAGTGGGTGCTGTCCGCGAACTACGGCACCGGCGACGTGACGGTCTTTCCCGTCCGCCCAGACGGCGGTATCGGCGCGGGCATGCCACGGGTGCCGGCCGGCGGGCAGGCGCACTACATCCTTTTCGATGCAACCGGACAGTTCCTCTTCGTCCCCTGCCTGGCCTCCCACCACGTCGCCATGTTTCGCTTCGCCGACGGCGTTCTGACCCCGAATGATCCGCCCACGGTGCCTGTCACGGGAAGCCCGCGGCACCTGGTGTTTTCGCCCGACCAGCGGTTCGTCTATGCGCTGACCCAGAATGAAAGCGCCATCCTCTCGTTCGCCTTCGACAAGACCACCGGCCGGCTGACGCCGCTGGAGACGGTCGATGCAACGCCCTCCCCGTCGCTGGGCGCGCACATCGCCGTGCACCCGTCAGGGAAATTTCTCTACGCTTCGAACCGGTCGGACAACAGCGTGGCCATCTTCACTGTCGACGCCACCAGCGGGCGCCTCACCCGCGTCGGGTACCAGCGCGACATGATCGCGTACCCCTGGTGGTTCAGCATCGATCCCGCCGGCCAGCTCTTGCTGGTGGCCAGCGATCGCAGCGCCACGGTCGCGGTTCATCGCATCGATCAAACGATGGGTACGCTGCAGCGACTGGGGATGCCGGCCACGGTGGCGATGCGGCCGACCTTCGTGGGCGTCCTGTCGCTGCCCTGAACGCCTGCTAGATTCTGGGCATCTCGCTCGCCGCGGCGCCGCACACTGTTTTTCTGCTTTCGCCCGCCAACCTAGGCGGACAGCGGGCGGGGTACGTCCTCAATCCAGACGCCACCTTCCCGCTGGCGCGGCAGCTCCACTCGCCCGGGGGCGCCTCGCTGCGCGACGTGTTCAGCTTTGTCAGCGGGCTTTATTTTCGCGGCAAGGCCGCCTATGCGTCCGCCTTCGGCCGCCCGCCGCCCGATCTCACGGGCGCGCTGGTGATCACCCCCGGTGAAGGTCTGCAATTCCTGGACGAACCGGTGACGCCTGACCGCATCCGCGGCTGGGCGTCGGTCGCGGTCGACGAACGGAACGCACGATTCACCGAACCACTGGTCGACCACGCCGCCGCTCTGGAACGGGCGTACGGCGCCACGACGCGCTTCGTGCTGCTGGGGAGCATCGCCACCGACAAATACGTGCGACCGCTGGCGCGCGTCTTCGGCGATCACCTCATGTTCCCGTCGACCTTCATCGGACGCGGCGACATGAGCCGCGGCGCCGTCATGCTGCGGGCCACGCGCGACGGACGCGAGCTGGACTATGAAGCGGTGGAGACCGCCGCGCGGCGGCGCCCCACCGGCCCACCGCCGGTCAAACCAGACGCGAACCTGACATAGCGGGCGACCTCCGCCTGAAAGCTGCGGGTGGCCTTGGCGCCGAGGCGCCGCAACCACAAGGTCTCGACAGGGCGTCGGCTGCAGGAATAGACGTCGCTGGCGCGGAGCCGTCGCGACGGCCGGTGCGCGCGCCGCCCCTAAGGCGAGCGTCTCATCGACCACAGCAGCCCGGGCAGGACGTGGTCCTCCACCAGGCGCGAGGTCGCATTCAGATCCATGGGCATGGTCCACGACGTCGCCGGGTGGCCCAGGCCCGTGTAAAAGACGCGCCCCGCTCCTTCCTCCCGAAACCAGGACACCGGGCGGACGGTGCCCGGCGCAGTGCTGGAGACACAGTTCAGCACCACCTGGTTGTCCATACGAAAGTCCGTGAACGAATAGATCTCGTCGGTCACGTTGAACGTCGCCGCCAGCTGCGCCACCGACGGATGCGCCCCCACCTTGGTGCAGGTGGCGCGGGCGAAATCGCCGGGGTGTCCCTGAAAGTTGGCGCCCAGCAAGGCATGAAATGGCATCGACACGGGATGCCCGGTCATCGGGCCGCTGACCGCGCCGCCATAGCAGTCGGTCACGCACTCGATGCCCACCAGCGCGCCCCCCCCTTGCACAAAATCAGTGAGGTTCTGGA
>DATLVT010000038.1:0-4115 GCA_035577105.1 Polyangia bacterium | reverse complement strand
CACCGGCGCCACCGTGACCCTCGATGATGATGCCGTCCTGGATGCCACGCCGGGGCTGGACGCCGCCCACGCCAGCGCCGGGCCCTGTTATGGCTGCCATCGCACGCTGGATCCGACGCGCTCGATCCTGTCGTCGACCTGGTCGTGGAACTATCACAGTCAGCTCGATCCCACCTGGACCGCGCAACCTGGTCTCTTCGCGTTTCGGGGGATGGTCAGGCCGGTCGCGTCCGTCGGCGATCTGGGCGATGCCCTGGCCCGGCACCCGCTGGTGGCGGCGGGGTGGGTGCAGAAGCTTTGTCACTATGTGAACTCGGTTGCCTGCGACGAAAACGATCCGGAGTTCCAGCGGCTGGTGCAGCAGTTTCGCGACTCGAATTTCCAGTGGCCGGTGCTGGTCAAGGCGCTGGTCACCTCGCCGCTGACCACGCACGCCGCCGCCACCACGACAGCCGAGAAGAACGGCGGCGAGGTCATCGCGGTGGCCCGGCGCGATCACCTCTGCGCGGCGCTGAACGCCCGCCTCGGTCTTGCCGACGTCTGTGGCTTGAACCCGCGCGCTGGTTCCTCCTCGACCGGGGCCACGACGACCATCGCGCAGATCGTCTCGGGTCTGCCCTCGGACGCCTACGGTCGCGGCGCGGTGGCGCCCATCCTGCCCAGCGAACCGAATCTCTTGTTTCTGGCCGGGGTGCGCAACATCTGCGAGACGGTGGCGGCATTCGTGGTGGACCCGGGTGACGGGCCGGCAGCGGCGCCCGCCGCCAGGCGATGGTCCAGCGCCGCTCCGGACACCGCCATCGCCGATTTGGTGGCCACGCTGATGGCGCTGGGCCCGTCCGATCCGCGCGCCGCCGGCGCGACGACGCTGCTCAAGGAGCACTTCACGGCGGCCCTGGCCCAGCCCGGCGCCACGCCCACCGACGCGCTTCGCTCGACCTTCGCGGTGGCCTGCCAGGCGCCGTCGCTGATCTCGGTGGGGCTGTGAGCAGCCGACGGTCGATGTTCACGCGACGGGATGCCCTGCTGGGCACGTTGTTCGGCGCCGGCGCGGTGGGGTTGCGCGCGCTGGCCAGCGGTTTGCCGCTGGCGTTCCTGCGCGACCCGCGACGGGCGCTGGCGGCGGCCACACGATCGGAGTCGCGAGCCGGGGCGCTGGGCGCTGCCTGTCCCGATCCGACCAGGGCCCAGGCCATCATCTTCAGCACCTCGGGCGAGGGCGATTCGATCAACACCAGCGTGCCCGGCACCTACGAAGACGCGCGCATCGTCCACAGCCCCGATCCGGCGCTGGCCCCGACGACGCTGTCGATTCGCGGGCAAATCCACACGGCGGCGGCGCCCTGGGCGGCGCTGCCTCAGGAGATCCTCGACCGCACCGTCTTCTGGCACACCATGACCGGCACGCCGGTGCACTCCGAAGAGCCCAACGTCTTGCGTCTGATGGGCGCGACGCAGCCGACCGAGATGTTGCCGTCGCTGCTGGCGCGCAGCCTGGCGCCCTGCCTGGGCAGCATCACCCACCAGGCGCTGAGCATCGGCGCGCGCACGCCCTCCGAGACGCTGAGCGACGGCGGCACCGCCTTGCCCGTCGTCCCGCCCCTGGCCATCAAGGCCACGCTGACGTCGCCGGGCGGACCGCTGTCGGCGCTGCAGCCGCTGCGCGATGCCACGCTGAACCAGCTCTACGCCCTGTACAGGGACGGCGCCAGCCCGGCGCAGAAGCGCTATCTCGACGCCCTGGTGACGTCGCGCGATCAGCTGGCGCACATCAAGAGCGACGTGCTCGACGCCTTGTCGGGCGTCAATGACAACGGACCCGCCGCGCAGGTCCTGGTGGCGGTGGCGCTGATCCAGATGAACGTCACCCCGGTGGTGGTCATTCACGTGCCCTTCGGCGGCGACAACCATCGCGACGTCGGTCTGGTCGCGGAGTCCGCCCAGACCATCAGCGGCGTGGCCACCATCGCCGGCCTCATGCAACGTCTGGCCAGCGTCGGCCTGCAAGATCGGGTGACGTTCATGACGTTGAACGTGTTCGGCCGGACGCTGGGCCCCGGCAACGCCGACGGCCGCGCCCACAACAACAATCACCAGGTCTCGGTGATCATCGGCCAGCCGTTTCGCGGCGGCGTGGTGGGCGGCGTGGCCCCGGTCGACAATGACTATGGCGCCGTGGCCGTCGACTCCAGGACCGGCGCTGGCGATCCGGGCGGCGACGTCAACCCGCTGGACACGCTGGCCGCCTTTGGACAGACGATGCTGACCGCCGTGGGCGGCGACCCGTCGCTGATCCGATCGCCGATGGGCACGGGCAAGGTAATATCGTCGGTGCTGTCGTAACCCGGGAGGATCTTGTGAGCGAAAAGCCGCCCAGTCTGCTGGAGATCCAGAACTTCATCCCCAGGTCGTACGCCAACATTCTGGAAGACATCTGCAAGAGCCCGGAGTTTCTCTGGCAATACAACGCCTCGACCAACAACCAGACGGCGCCGCAGATCATGAACAAGGACGAGAACTCCTACGAGTCGGATCAGTTCGTCCATGCCCTGTACCAGGAAGGCGCCAAGCGGTCGCCCTATTTTGACGTGGTCTTTCCGTTCTTTTACTTCCTGGAGGAAAAGACCGGCATCGTCCTGCACGCCATCGAGCGCATCAAGGCCAACATGCTGATGAAGAGGCAAGGCAACAACGACGGCAAGGACGCCAGCGCGGACGCCTACAACACGCCCCACATCGACATCCCCACGCCCAAGCACAAGAGCCTGCTCTATTACGTCAAGGACTGCGACGGGGACACGTTCATCTTCAACGAGACCTACTACGACAAACGAAAGCTGACGCTGCGCAAGCGCATCACGCCGAAAAAAGGCACGGCCGTCATCTTCGATTCAAACATCTGGCACGCCAGCAGCAACCCACGCGAGAACATGAACCGGATCGTTCTCAACTTCATCTTCAGCATCAAATAGGCGCCCCGCTGGTCCCCCGCCGGTCCCCAGCCGGTGGCCGCTGTTACTGTCCGGCCCCCGCGCTGGCAAGCCAGCGCTTCATCTCGGGCGCCGGCATGAACCCGGCGCGCTGGGACACCAGCTTTCCGTTGCGCAGCACGATGAAGTTGGGAATTCCCTGGACGCCGTACTGCGAGGCCAGGCCGGGGTCCTTCTCGGTGTCGACCTTCAGGACCACCACCTGCCCCGCCAGGTCCTTGGCGATGGTCTTGACCACCGGCGCCGCCATTCGACAGGGGCCGCACCAGGCCGCCCAGAAATCGACCAGGACGGGCAGCGACGTGCCGCGCGTGATGGCGGCGAAATCGTCGGCATTCACGTCCAGCGGATAGTCCACCGAGCCCAGCTCGGTCTTGCACCGGCCGCAGCGCGCCACGTCGGCCAGGTGCTGGGGGGTGATTCTGTTCTTGGCGCCGCAAGAAGGGCAGGGGCGAACCAGGGCGTTGACCGACTGAACATTTGACGGCGCGGCGTTCATCACGACCTCCGACTCCCTAAGAGGCCGCGCCCAGCAGAAAAGATTCAGCCCAAATCACCAGGGGAGGACCTGGCCGTTCGCGTGCCAGAAGGTCCCTGACGTCTGCAGGGTCAGGGCGTCCAGCCGATCGACCAGCTGCCGCGCCGCCTCCTCGGCGGTCACGTTGCCGCCGCCCCCGGTCATCTCGGTCCGGACGTATCCCGGATGCAGGATGGCCACGGCGACCCCGACCTCGCGCAGGTCACGGGCCAGCGACATGCCGGCGGCGTTCAGCGCCGCCTTGGACATCCGGTAACCGTATTCACCGCCCGAGCTGTTGTCGCCGATCGACCCCATGCGGCTGGTGATGAGGGCGATCTTGCCCGGCGACGAGAGCTGGCGCCGCAGCGCCTTGACCACGCGCAGGGGGCCGATGGCGTTGGCCGCGATCTGCGCCTGCACGTCTTCGAAGGTGAGGTCGTCCAGGGTGTCCCCGCGCAGGATGCCGGCGCTGCAGATCAGCTCCTGGATGCGTGCGTCTTTCAGGCGGCCGGCGAACGCCGCCACCGATTCGTCGGACGTCACCTCGACGCCCGTCTCCACCCGGACCCCCAGCGCTTGCAACGCCGGGCTGGGCGAGCGGCAGG
>DATLVT010000037.1:0-2271 GCA_035577105.1 Polyangia bacterium | reverse complement strand
CCCAGGCGGTGTGTGCCCCGTAAAACCTGTCCCATTCCATCCCGAACGCCGCGAACCCCTGCTTGAACGGCTGGCGCACCGTCGAGGCGGCGATGGCGGCGCCGAGCAGGCGCACGGCGACGTCCACCGTGTTCATCTCGTCCAGCATGTCCGCCGGCGAGATGACCAGCGCGCCCAGGTCGGGCTCGCCGCCAAGCAGGTATGTGTCCATGCCCGTCACCCGTCGTTCTCGCTGACGGCCACCGCGGCGGCGCCCACCCCGATCGCTGCCATGACCGCAGGTGCAAGCGAGCCCTTGTCGTCCTTCGCCGCAAGCTCCGCCACCATCCGCCCTCGACCATCGCGCACGTCGAAGTAGGTCGCCGCCACCTGCTTCGCGAACCCGACGCGCTCCGGGCGAGCCACGAACGTCTCGGGCGCCACTGCCTTGGCCGCGTCGTGCACCGCGTCCACCGTGATCCGATCCGCCGCCACGCCAATCTTTTCCAGGCGCGTCGCGATCCGCAGGACGGCGTTTGGGCCAGCGTTCCAGCCGAACACCAGCAGCTCGACGAATCGGCGATTGTCGAAATCCGCCGCCAGCGCCGGGCTCTCCTTCCAGTGGGCGATGATCCGCTTCAGGTGATAGACGGCCACGGCGGCAGCCAAATCCGCGTCCTTCAGATCGGTGAGCGTGTGCGTCGTCTGTCGGGTCTTGTTGAAGTCGATCAGTACCGGCGCGGTGATCTGGAACAGGCCCGTCGCGTTGGACGCCGGGTTGACCTTTGCGGGATCGAGGCCGCTCTCGTGATAGGCAAGCGCCTTTAGAAACTCCACGGGAAGCCCGTCGGCGTGTCGGTTGAAGATGTCAGCTTTCATCGGAGCCCTCCTTTAGCCAGATCCTTTTTTCCAGTGATGGAAGGGATCCTTGGTCACCGTCGCGGTCACGGTCACTGTGGTCGCCTTTGGGCCCTTGCCCCCGGGCAGAACCAGACGCTGCTTCCGCGGCTTCGTGGCGTTCGCAGTCGACTGCTGGACCGCCTTCGCCGTGCGAAGTGTTGTCAGCGACGCCACCGCCTTGGGATCGCCGGCGTCTGCCCGACGCTGGATCCGCTGGACCTTCTTGCGCGCGAACGGATTTCGCTTCGCCGCGCTAAGGAGCATCATTCCGGCCCGCACGTTCGGATCGTGCTTCGCAGCGACCAGGGCCACCTCCTTCGCCGTCACGGCGCCGACGTCGTCGCCACTCACTCCCGGCCGGATGTCGTCGCAGCCGAGTATCGGCTTCCAGCCCGGCCGCCTACGCCTCAAGCGCCGTGCGCCCCCTGCCACCAGTTCCGTGTCGTTGTTCCTGCTCATGGATTCTTGCCTTTCAAAAAGTCCCCGTCGTCCGAACGAACGCCGAGGTGAGATGCGTTTGCGTGATGGGATCACCCTGGCCCGACAGCCACAGCGCCAGGCCTCCCAGTCCAGCCTGGTGCGTGACGCCGAGCAGGCCCGACAAGGTGGCGACTTTGCCGCTGACCACCTGACCAATGACGGCACGGTACTGTCCGAGGATCTTCGCCCGGTGATCGGCTGTGCTCCGCGCGAAGGCCTTGTACTGAAGCGCTCCGTCCCTCAGAAATCCATCAAGGGAGTAGGGCGCGATCCACTCCATCTCGAACGAGAGTTCCCCGTCCCTCTCGACCTTGCGGACATCGTGGACGTAGCCGAGATCTTCGAGACGCCGCAGCTCCATCCCGAAGATCCCGACCCGACCGTCGGCTGTGATCGTTCCTGGTCGGCCAATGGCCATCGCACGCACGTATCGCGTCCACGACTCATCGCCGAGATCGGGGAGCGGCGAGGTGAAAGGCTCCAGCAAGCCTTCCACCCTGGCCGAGGCCAGCGCCTTCTCGGGCGCAGCCAGTGCCGCCGGCTGGCCGTTTGACGACACAGCCAACAGCAGCACCAGGACGATCACAACACCCGCGACGACGATCATGGCGCCTCGTGCGCCTCCTTCTCTTTGGCGACGGCGAGCAACCGTCGCTGGTGAGCTACGTCTTCCTTTGAGCCCATTCCGAGCTTTCGGCTCGGGTCTTCGAGAACAGGCTTATCGCCCTCGAACCGCCTCACCATCGCGTGGTAGTGGTAGACGCCGTTGATACGGCGCCACTTCGCGTAGGGCGAAGCCTTGATCCCCTGCTGCCGGAGCTCGGCGACCCGCCAGCAGGCAAGATCTTCACAGTCGCCCCAGCCAGCGGCGATGATGGTCGGGATGTCGAGCCAGTTTTCCGTCCCGTCCTC
>DATLVT010000036.1:0-4242 GCA_035577105.1 Polyangia bacterium | reverse complement strand
GCGGAGGCGTCACGTCAGTGACCGCCGCCGATCGGCGGGGCGAGGCCTTGCTGATCGGTGGCGGCGTGGCACCCGGTGTGGCACCCAGCGTTGCCGCCGCCGCGCCAAAACCCAGCAACGTCTCCCCGGCGTGCGGCACCTGGGCACCGGGCGTGGGTGTGTTGCCGCCCGGGCCGCCGTTCCGGTCGGCTTGCAAGTTATCGTTCAGAGACTCTGCCCAGTGGGAAGGCTCTCGCTGGTGGTCGGGTGCGAACGGCGGCACCCAGTGCGATGTCTGCTCGCTCTCGTTGAACTCGGCTGCCGCGGCCTCCGCCTCGGCGTGCGCCGGACCGGCCGCCTCGGTGGGCTGCTCGCCCAGCGTCGGGTGATCGACCCCGGCCAGCATTTCGGCCAGTGGGCCGGCGGTCACCGTCCGTGCTTGCTCCGCGGACCATTCGCCGTCGTCGCCGCCCGCCTCGCCGCCACCGCCCGCGTCGCCGTTGGGGCGCATGGAAAAATCGCCGTACGCGCCGGCCGCCGCGCCGCTGTCCTGATGAACCGGAGACCGTTCCACCTGCCTGATCGCCTGGTTGACCAGGTGGCTGACCGAATGCTGCTCTTCCTCGTTTTCGTTCTGTTGTTCTTGCGGCGCCGCCTCTTGCTCGCGCTGCGCCGCCGTCTCCAGAAACCCCAGGTCGCCCAGCTGGCGGCAGAATTCGTCGACGCCCGCCTCGGTCAGCTCCATGCCATAAGCACTGGCAGCCCAGGCCACGATGTCGTCAACGGGCCGGCCGTCCATCTGCGTGGCCAGCGCGTACTCGAAGTCGTAGAAACGAAACTGGGTCCCTGTCAGAGGATCCTGAACGTCGACATAGGCCACGCCTTCCGCGTCGGCGGCGACCGCGATCAGGTCTTGCCGGAACCGGGGACTAGCGCCTCCCATCGCTTTGGCAGCTTACAGGCGGTGATCGCCCAACAGCAACTTCTGAAAGGACTCTTCTGTAAGTTGGCGCCAGCGTCTATAAGTCACCACCGTGGCGAAATCGGCCCAGCGCACCTTCAGCTACCGCAGCGGCGTGCGCGTGCGCGACTCCGTTCTGGCCTGCGACGCCACCGCCGGCAGCGATCTGGTCTTTCTGTCGCACGCGCTGGCGCTGGACGCGCGCGCCGCCCGTCTGTTGCCCCGCCCGCGCGCCGGCAAACGCCAGGTCCTGACCACCGAGACGACGCTGAACCTGCTGGGCAGTGCCGGCGCCCGCCTGCGCCCGCACGCCCTGACGCCCGCCTACGGCCGCCCCTTCGCCGTGGGCGGCATGCGCCTCGAGCTGTTTCCGTCCGGCCATCTGCCGGGAGCAGCGTCGTTGCTGTGCGATCTCGGCGAGCATCGCCTGGTCTATGCGGCGCCCGTCGCTGCCCCGGCAGCCGCGGCCTCGGGTCCCCCGCCCGAAATGCGCCCGGCGCAGGCCCTGTGCATCGACGGAACCTTCGGCCTGCCGCAGTTCCGGTTCCCGCCCTATGACAGCGCCATCGCCGCCGTCCGGGACCACGTCCTGCAGGCGCGGGCCGCCGGCCGCGCGCCGGTGGTGCTGGCACGCCCGCTGGGGCCGGCCCTGGACGTGGCGGTGGCGCTGGCCGCCGCCGGCGTCGTGGTTCGCGCTCACCGTCAGGTGATCGCGGCGCGCGCCGCCTGGCTGGCTGCCGGCCTGCCGGCGCCGGCCCTGCTGCGTTTCGCCGGCCAGCTTGCCACCGGCGAAGCGCTGCTGTGGCCGCTGGAAGGACGGGAGGCCGGCATGCTGAAGGCCTTGCCGGGCACCTTCATCGTCCTCGCCTCGGGCTGGGCCGCCGACCCGGTGGTGACCGCCCGGCTGCGCCCCGATGTCTTGGTGCCGCTGTCAAACGTCGGTGGATTTGCCGAACTCCTGGCCTACGTCCAATCGACGGGCGCCCGTGAAGTGGCCATCCGTCATGCCGCCGACGACACTCTGGTCCAGACATTGACCGCCCGCGGGCTGGACGCCTACCGGATTGGCCCGCCGCAGCAGATCCCTCTTTTCTGACCGCGTCCACCTTTAGGGAAATAGGAAAAATGCTCGCGCGTTGTGCGTTTCCGGCGATCTGAGTTAAATACCAGATCGTGTTCAACCTCGGCATGGGTGAGATCACGGTCATTCTGCTTCTGGCCCTGATCTTCCTTGGTCCAAAGAAGCTGCCCGAGTTGGCGTCGGGACTCGGAAAATTCATCAGGGAAATTCGGAAGACCACCGCCGACGTCAAGAACGAGATCCAGCTGGATGACGCCATTCGCAAGCCTTTCGAAGAGCTGCGTGACGCCGTCACCCTTCATCCAGAAGAGCTGAAACGCCGCGACCTCATCAAAAAGCAGATGGAGGAGGTGCGGCGCGCCGCCGAGGAAGCGTCGGCCGCCGCCGATGCAGCGGTGGCCACCGCGGTCGAACCGCCCCCGCCCACCAGCGGCGACGCCACCATCATTCAGCAGACACCGATCATCGGCGTTGCCCCCGAACCGTCGGGGAAGATCGTCGACATCAGCGCGCCGCCCGCCGGAACCGTGGCCCGGGGCGGCCAGGGCGTGCCAGCACACGCGCCCCCTCCTGGCATAGGCAGCACGTCCCGCTACGGCGCGCCGCCGACGCCGGCGCCGGCCGGCGCGCCCCCCGATGGGCCGCCAATCGCCGAGCGGGCTCGCACGCCTCGGCCGACGTCACCGGGACTGCCGCGGCCCCGCCACGTCACGCCGCCTGTGAGCACGTCCGGCAAGGGCGACGCCACCCAGATCCTGTCGGAGGCGGATATTCTGCCCAGCGGCAACGCTCCTTCGATGTTCCCCCCGCCACCGCCCGCTCCCTCGGGAACGGCCAAGATGCCGGGCGTCACCTCGCCGCCCCCGACGCCATCGCCAGCCGCCGCGCCCGTGGCCGCCAATCCGACCCCCGTGAAGAAGACGACCTGATTTCGACCCGCAGACCAGCAGGCCCACGAACACCGATGCGGCCCAGTGCCGCGTTCCGGAGCGAGGAATTCACCTGAGCACCGCCGAACAAGAACCGGTCCCCACCCCCGAGCAAGCCAAGGCCGACGCCGAGGAAGGGCGCATGTCCTTCATGGAGCACCTCTCGGAGCTGCGCCTGCGCCTGCGCAATTCGGCGATCGTGTTCCTGGTGGTCATGTGCGTGTCGTTCGTCTTCGTGAAGAAGTATTTCGAGGTCCTGACCAAGCCAGCGCAGGACGCCTGGCGGCTGGCGCTACCCGGGAAGGAGATCGTCTTCCACTTCAACAGCCCCACCGAACCGTTCTGGGTCTACACCAAGCTGGCCATGTACGCGGCGCTGCTCTTCTCCAGCCCGCTGATTTTCTGGGAGCTGTGGAAGTTCATCGCGCCCGGTCTCTACAAGAAAGAAAAGCGCATGGCCCTGGTGGTCACGCTGTCCACCGCGGCCTGCTTCATCGGGGGCGCCTTGTTCGGTTTCTTCGTCCTGTGCACGCCGGCCCTGACGTACATGCTCTCCTTCGCCGAACAGATCGGCGGTTTCCGCATCGAGCCCACCATCATGATGAACGAGGTGGTCGGCTTCATGCTGGGCATGCTGCTCGGGTGCGGCGTGGCCTTCGAGCTGCCGGTGGTGCTGGCCGTGATGGGGTGGATTGGCCTGGTCACCGCGCGCAGCCTGTGGAAGTTCAACAAGTACGCGCTGGTTCTGTCCGCCGTGGTGGGCGGCGTGCTGACCCCCAGCCCGGACGTGCTGTCGCAGGTGCTGATGGCCGGCCCGCTGTTTGGCCTCTACAACTCGTCGATCCTGCTGGTCTGGTTGATCGAACGCGCCCGCCGCAGGAAGCTGGAAGCGCTGGAGCGAGAGACCGGCGCCGACCTGGTCCCGCACCGGAACGATTGAACCTCCGTCACTCCTCCCGGGGGGCCGACAGGCGGATCCACGCCAACCCGACGACCCCGCTGACCGCCAGCCACAGGGCCAGGGTCCGTCGCAGGCCGCGCCCGCGCACCAGGTCTACCGTGGCGTCGATGGAATCATATTCGTCGGTGACCGCCTTGGTCCCCACCTGCTCGGACAGCTCCGCCTGTCGAGCGCGCAACCGCCTGACCTCGGCGCCGTTGATGCCGCGGGCGTAGTACGCCGCCGGGATCAAGCCCAGGACAACGGCCAGCCCCAGGCCGGCCATCGCCCGCTTGACCGGATTGGTGCGCAGGTCGCCGCCCCATCCGGCCTGACGGTCTTCCATGGCGCG
>DATLVT010000035.1:0-4566 GCA_035577105.1 Polyangia bacterium | reverse complement strand
GGCGGGTGACCGGGGACGGCTTTGGGGGGCTGCGCGCGCTCATCTCGGCCACGCAGTCACGGGGCGGCGCACGGGCGCGCTGGCATGCCCGCTGGACCCGACGCATGGGCGGGCCCGTCGGCGCGGGCCGGTGGGCGCTTCTGCGAGCCCCGGCGCGACCGACGACCACGACCACGACCACGACGGCCGACGACGTGACCGACAGCGAGGATCTGCACGAGGCCTTCGCCCGTCAGTACGTCAAGCGTTACGGCGTTGTTTTTCGCGACGTGCTGGCCCGCGAGCCGCACGCACCGGCCTGGCGCGATCTGCTGAAGGTGTTTCGTCGCCTGGAAATGCGGGGCGAGCTGCGCGGCGGCCGCCTGGTGGGCGGTTTCATCGGCGAGCAGTTCGCCGCCCCCGAAGCGGTGGAGTCCCTGCGCGCGGTTCGCCGGCTGGCGGCCAAAGACCAGGCCGAGCAGGCGACCAACCAGGCAACCAAGCAGGCAACCAAGCAGGCAACCACGACAGCCGAAATCGTGCGCCTGTCTGCCTGCGATCCGTTGAACCTGGTCGGCATCCTGACCCCCGGTCCACGCGTGCCGGCCACCCTGGCCAACAGCGTGATCTTTCGCGACGGCGTTCCCGTCAGCGACACGCTTGCTGTACAATCGCCTGGCGTGACCTTTCAAACGTCCGCTTCGGCGATCACCGGGATGCAAGACGAGCTGTGAGCAGCGACGGGCGCGCGGACGTTCTGGCGGCGCCGCTCCTGGCGGCGGCGCTGGCCCAGGTCGCCGATGCCGTTTTCCTCACGGATGCGGCCGGGCGGATCACCTTCGCCAATCCCGCGTTCGCTGCCCTGTACGGCTATGACGAAAAGGCGGCGCTCGGCCTCGCCGTCAGCAAGCTGGGACCACACGAAAGCCCGGGCGACACGCTCCACCGCACCCGAGACGGGCGCGAGGTCCCTGTGCGGCTGACCCGGACTGCGGTCGGCTCGACCAGCGACCGGACCAACGGGTGGATCTACGTGGCCCGCGATCTCAGCGAAGCGCGCAGAAAAGACGACGCCCTCCGCCGCGCCCAGGAAGAGATCGCCTCGCAACGCGTGGCCTTGAAAGAACTGGCCGTACGCGACGAGCTCACTGGCCTTTACAACCACAAGGAGATGCAACGTCTGCTGGCCGAGGAGGTTGGACGGTTGCGCCGTTACCGCCGTCCCCTCTCGCTCCTGCGTATCCACGTCGACGATTACCGGGAGGGGATTGCCGCGCAGCATGGCGAGCAGGCCGCAAACGCCGTGCTGCGGTCCATCGCCGAGCTCCTGCGCGCCAACCTGCGCCCCATCGATCGCCCCGCCCGATTCACCGGCGACGAGCTGGCGGTGATCCTTCCAGACACATACGCCACCGATGCGGTCCTGGTGGCCGAACGCCTGCGCACGATCGTCGCCGCCGCCGCGACGCCGGTGCTGACCACAGCGCCGGGCGTTGCCACCAAGAAGCCGATCAAGGTCACCCTGAGCATCGGCGTGGCCGGCCTCAATGAATCGGAAGGGACCAGCGAGCAGCTCATTGGCGCCGCCGGCCAGGCCCTCAGTGAGGCCAAGGGTCGTGGCCGCGACTGTGTGGTGACCTTCGTCGATCTGGCCGTGACCCGCGACTAGCGCGGAAGAGCGCCCCTACTCGTCCCCGTCGTCCTTCATGCCGTGCAGGAGGCGCGCCTTGACGCGGGTGAACTGCCGCTCCTTGTAATGTTCGTGGCTGTTCTCGCCGGCTTCATTCAGTTCGGCGGTGCGCGCGTCGACGATCTGGAACTCGGTCAGGACGAAGACCACGGTGCCGTACTCGGCGAACAGCGGGTCGCCCGGGGGGCGGGCGATGAAGCGATCGATGCGCACCGGCAAATCGGCGACGAAGTTGATGACCCGGTAACCGGGACCGGAGAACTCGTTCTGCGGCGACGGGCGTTTGTCGGCGGCCACCGCCGCCAGATCCAGCACGTCGGGTAGAAACTTGGCCAGCGCGGGGTGGCGCGAAAGGGTCTCGCGCACCTTGATGACGTCGTTCACCGACTGTCCGGGGATGACGTAATTGAACGGCACCAGGCGCTGCACCACCTCGCGCATGACGAACAGCAGCTGCTCCTCGGAGTTGGTGATCATGCGAAAGCGCAGCTTGTCGTAGACGTCGGCGGCGATGGACTCCTTCTTGGCCAGCAGCTTGGTGATCAGGCTGTCGGCGTGCTTGCGGCTCCATTCGAACTCGACCACCTGACAGCCGACGCTCTTCACCTCCTCGACCGTCCGCAGGACTTTCTCCTCGACCAGGTGAAAGATCTGGTCGCCCGACACCGCCAGCTTGGTCAACAGCTCGCGCCCCGCCAGGTGATGCATGACGTGCATGACCTTGAGGACGATGCAGGCCTGGGTGCGGCGCTTGCCTTTCTGCGAGGCGATGAGCAGCAGATCGCGCGGCGGAACGCCGTGAGCCACCTCGTCCGGGATGTGAAAGCCGAGGTGGCGCTCCAGGTACTCGACGGCCTGTTCGCGCAGCGCCCCCAGCCTGCGCATGTCCTCCTCGTTGCTGGGATCCATCTCGTTGACGCGCAGGAAGCGGTCGACCTCGTCTCGATCCCTGAAATAAAGCCGGTGCCAGTCGATGACCGACCCACCGCGCAGCAGGTTGCGGATGCCGGTCAGATCGGCCAGCGTAAAATCTTCGTAACGCACCTTCCGCACCGGCGAGACCGGGGCTGCGGGAACTGGTTGGCCCGGCGGCGCATCCTTGGCGGCGGTAGTCGCGGGCGGTTCCAAGCGTCTTCTCTTTTCCGCCGCGCGCAGCGGGGGGCTTCTGGCGCGGGCAGCGGCAAGTCTAGGTCCGCTCCGCAAACCAGGGCAAGGAGAACGCTTTAACCTCTAGTTTTCTTTGACTTTTTCCCGCGGCCGTCCCCCCAGGGAGATGGTGGCCCAGAACAGCGCGCCGGCAAACAGACCCATGGAGAGGCAGCCGATGATCTGAATCATGGTTGGATCACATTATCCTACCTGTAGGCAGCCGTCAAAACGCCCCTCCAGAACCAGCCTTCGGGCGCGCATTGGATTACGATCGTTCGCCATGGTTCGCCTGTCGGCTGTTGCGTCTGCGCTCATCGTGGCAACGGTGCTGGTGAGGCGACCGATGGTCGCCGCCGCCGAGCCGTCGGCGTCGCTGCGCGCTTCGTTCGCCCAGGCGCAGACGCTGATCGCCGCCCAGCGTCCAGAGGACGCTGCCCAAAAGTTGGACGCGGTGGTGGCGGCGGATCCGTCGTTCGCCGACGCCTGGTTCGCCCTGGCGCTGGCGCGCCGCCGGGCCGGGCAGTGCCCGCTGGCGGTACCGGCCTACCGACGCTACGCCGAACTGCGACCCAATGAAGGCGAACCTTATTACGGCCTGGGTCTGTGTCTGAAGGACATGGACGACCGCTCGGCCGCCATCGCGGCCATGGAGAAATACCTGGCTCTGGAGCATCGGCCGTCGGCGCAAAAGTGGACCGACAATGCGCGGGCCGTGATCAACTCGCTGCGAGGCGATGCGCGGCGACCGGTCGTGGTCTCCCCGCCCCCCGGCGTCTCCCCGCCCGCCGGCACCGTCTCCGCGTCGGGTGCCCCCCCAGTCGCCGCCGCTGTCGTGACGCCTTCCGCAGCCAGCCCGGCCGCCGGCATCTACGCCGACGCCCAGGCGCTGCGCGACAGCGGGCGTGTCGAAGCTGCCATCACCCGCTTTCAGCAAGCCATCGCCGCGGATCCGACGCTGATGCCGGCGCGGGCGGCGCTGGGCGAACTGCTGCTGAAGATCCGCCGCGACGACCAGGCGGTGGCGGTGTTCCAGGCGGCCGTCCGCCAGAGTTCGACCTATCCGCTGGCCTGGTATGAACTGGGCTTCGCCTTGCGCGAGGTCGGACGCCTGCCTGAAGCCGTCGACGCGTACCAGGCGTACATCAAGCTTCGCCCGACCGATCCGGATCCCTACTATGGCCTGGGACGAACGTTGCAGCGTCTGGGCCGCAGCGCCGAAGCGCGCACCGCGTTCCAGAGTTATCTGTCGCTGGAGAAGCGCCCCAGCGAGGAGCGCTGGATCAAGCAGGCGCAAGCCGCGCTGGCCGAGCTGGGCCGCTAGCGACACCCAAGCTGGCGGAAAGCTAGCGGCGTCGGTTCGGTCGGCCGCCCAGCCAGGAAAAGAACAGCAGCACGCCGCACAGGCCGGCCGCCACCGCTGACAAGGTCATGGCCCGCTCCTGGCCGCGCCCGCTGAAGACAACGGCCAGCGCCGTCGCCGTGGCCCCCAGCATCCCCCACAGGAGCTGCTGCCCCGCGAAGTAGATCATCCGGGCGTTGTCGTCGACGTTCTTGAGGCGGATCTCCAGCTGCCCGCGCAAGGCCCGATCCATGAACCGCTGCAGCTCTCCCGGCAAAGACAGCGCCGCCAGGGCCATCTCGCGCGATGATTCGACGACGACCTCCGACCATTGCTTCTTCTCGCCCAGCAGAAACCGCTGCAGATACGGCTCGATCACCACGCTGGGATTCATCGCGGGATCCAGCGT
>DATLVT010000034.1:0-2877 GCA_035577105.1 Polyangia bacterium | reverse complement strand
TCGCCCGCGCGTCACTTTGCGGCCGCTTGGATCCCCAGCACTTCTTTCAGCAGTGAACCGTCCAGATACTCCGCCACCGGCTGCGATTTCGGGTAGACCTTGTTGGCCACGTTGAACTCGTCCGCCACCTGGCCCGACCCGACCAGCGATTCCAGCCCGGTCGTCTTGTCGAACCGGCTCATCGCTTCTTGCGGCGACAGGAACCGCGTCCCCGGCAGGAACTTGGCGTATTCCTCGGGCGGGACGCCGGCGCGCGCCCCATGATCTTCACCGACTCGTCCTTGTTGGCCGGGTCGCGCACGAAATTCACCACGCGGTTCCACACCGCCACCACCTTCACCCAGTCGTCGCGCCGCGTGGCCAGGCTCTTGGGGCTGACGCTGAGCAGGTCATAGATCAGGCCCGGCATGTCGGCGCTGGTCAGGATCGCCTTTGCCCCTCCCACCGCCTTCAGCGCCTGACCGGCGTTGGGCTGCCAGGCCCCGATGGCGTCGACGTCCTTCGACGCCAGGGTCTGCGCCGTCTGGTGCGTGGGCACGTTGACCAGCTTCACGTCGGTCTGCTTCATGCCGGCCTTCTCCAGCCCCTTCAGCAGCAACAGGTGCTCGACCAATCCCACCTCCAGGCCGACCTTCTTTCCTTTCAGGCCCTTCAGATCCTTGATTCCCGGGCGGGCCACGATCATGTCGTTGCCGTTGCTGTAATCGGTGACCAGGATGCCGACGCTGCGGGCGCCCGGCGCGCCGGTGACCAGCGCGTCGCCGACGGTCACCGTCACGGCGTCAACCTTGCCGGCGGCGAACGCCTCCATCGACGGGGCGTATTCGAACCAGTCGAACTTGACGTCGACGCCCGCGTCTTTGAACCAGCCTTTTTGAATGGCGATGTCGAACGCGGTCCATCCCGGCCAGTCGCTGTAGGCGATGCGCAGCGGTTCCTTCGCGGCCGGTGGCGGTGGCGCCGGCGGGGGCGTGGGGGCAGCCGCCACGGGCGCGGGCGCGGGCGGCGGCTCGCTCTTTTGGCAGGCGAGCCCTGAGAGACCCACGGCAAGGGCCAGAATCGACGCTGTGACTGATCGATGACGGTGCATGACGCTCCTTCCGCGCCACAAGACCATCGGGGCTGGCCGGCGCGTGAGGAGACATCGTAGACATCGCGGGTAACGGTGGTGTTTCGAACCGGATGAGATGCGGTAACTCCGGGCAACGTGTCGTCTTCGTGACGCCATCGAGGCCGAAAAAGAAGACGGCCGGCGCAAACCATCTGCGCCGGCCGCCTGCCCTGTTGTTCTGTTGCTGCGGGGTCGCGGCGCTAGTTCTTCGATGATTCGGTCGACGGGCCGCTTTCGACCTTGGCCGTGCGGATCAGCGTCTTCACTCCTTTCAGGCGGGCCAGGCTCTCCCGACCGCGGTCGCTCTTCATCTCGGCCGCCTTGCTGTAGGCGTCGCGGGCGTCGTCCAGTCGATCAAGCTGCTCGTACGCCGTCCCCAGGTTGTTCCACATGTAACTCTCCACCGGCTCCAGCTCCACCGCCTGCTCCAGCTTCTCCACCGCGTCGTCGAAACGCTTGTCGTAGATCAGCGCCAACCCAAAGTTGTTGTGCGCATAACCATTGCGCGGGTTCAGCTCGACGGCCTTCTCGAACGCCTCCAGCGCCTCCTCGCGATGACCGACCTGCAGCTCGGCCCGGCCCAGCGTGTTCCAGGCGGCCGAGCGATCGGGCTGCTTGCCGACGGCGCTCTTGGCCAGCTTCAGCGCCTTGCTGTTCTCACCGGCCGCCAGCAACTTGCGCGCAGCCTCCAGAGGATCGTTCGGCAGTGACGCCTCGTCCCCGTCCTTTTTTGAATCAGGCGGCGCGACCTTGATCACCTCCGTCGGCGGCGACAGCCTGGGAAGCATCGCCTCGGGCGGCGACGGTGGCGTGGGCGGCGTGGGCGGCACCTCGTTCTTGACCGGCGCCACCGGCGGCGTCGTCTTGCTCCTGGTGACCGGCGGCGACAGGTCGTCGCACGCCCCCATCATCCCCGCCATCCCCAGCATCGTCAGCGAAACCAGAACCCCTCGGACCCCTCGGACCTTCGATGAATTGCACATGTTCAGCTCGGCTCCTTTCCCGAGGGGGGAATTGCAGCCGACATGCCACGCCGAAACCGCGAAGGTGCCGCGCCATCGAGTGGAGAAAATTCATCCGTCGACGAAACGTAGAGTTCGTCTCTACGTTTCGTCGATCGTCAGCCAGGCGCCCTAGCCGCTCGCCTTGGCGAACGTCTTCATGGTCTCGGCCAGCAGCTGGCAGCCTTCCAGCGGCATGGCGTTGTAGATGGAGGCGCGGACGCCGCCCACGGTGCGGTATCCCTTCAGCGCCACCAGACCCTTGCCGGAGGCCTCCTTCAGGAACTTCTCGGTCAGGTCCTCGCTGGGCAGACGGTAGGTGACGTTCATGTGGCTGCGCGCCGCCTTGTCCGTCACGGTGCCGCTGTAAAAACCGCCCGATCCGTCGATGGCGTCATAGATGACCTTGGCCTTGGCCGCGTTCACCTTCTCCAGCGCGGCCAGGCCCCCCTGGCGATCCATCCAGCGGAACGTCTCCAGCAGCATGTAGATGCCGAAGGTGGGCGGCGTGTTCAGGCAGCTCTTCGCCTCGGCGTGGGCCTTGAGGCTGAAGATCTTCGACAGGTTCTTGGGGATCCGGTCGTAGAGATCCTTGCGCACGATGACCAGCACCGTGCCCGACGCGCCCAGGTTCTTCTGCGCCCCCGCATAGACCAGCGCGGTGCGCGCGATGGGGTGCGGCCGGGACATCATCTCGCTGCTGGAATCGACCACCAGGTTCGGGTGCTGGGGCCACTCGGCCAGGCGATGCCCGTGCACGGTCTC
>DATLVT010000033.1:0-8758 GCA_035577105.1 Polyangia bacterium | reverse complement strand
GCGCGCTGGTCAGTAACGCCAGGCGACCGCCCTTGATGGCCGACAGGTGCTTGCGCACGGTGTTCAGCTGGCCGATGGTCGCCCCGGCCGCCGCGACGGCGCCGACCGCGGCGCGCTTGTCGGCCAGCGCCAGCCCGTCCGCCGGCGCGCACAGCAGCGCCGAGCTCCCTCCCGATAACAGCACCAGCAGTCGATGGCGGCCGGCAACGAGGCCGGCCACGAAGGTCGCCACCGCGCGCGCGGCGGCCACGCTGCGCTCCGTGGGTTGCGGGTGATCGGCGGCCAGGATCTGCAAGCGCTGCGATCCTTCCGGCGGCGCGTCCGGCACCAGCGGCGCCGGAACCACGGCCAGCGCTTGCGCCTGCGCCATCGACGCCGACGTCGACGCCCACCCGCGCCACATGGGCAGCGCCACCTTGCCGACGGCCAGCACATGCGTGGCCTTGGTCAGCGCAGCGGCGCCGGCCAGCGCGCTTGCCACCAGCGCCTCGCCATCCAGCCGCGCGGCGGTGGCGGCGAACAGTTCAGCCAGCGACAGCCGGACGTCCACTTCGGGATTGCTCATGCCGGCGCCATCCCTTCCAGTATCTGGTCTTGAGGACGGAAACTCCCAGCATCAAGGCCACCATCACCACCAGGCCCACCGTCGCCCAGCCCATGCCCAGCCGCCGGTGCAGCGACCTTGAGATCAGGCCGTAACAAAGGTTGACGTGAATCCAGTAGACCAGCAGCGACGTCCGCCCGAACTGGCGCATCACCGAAAACCGCTGCCCCAGCGCCCGCGTCACGCCATAGGCCAGCAGGGCCAGCGGTCCCAGCAAGCCCAGGCGATAAAAAAAACTGCCCGGTCCCATCTGCTGCACCAGCTCTGACGGATAACGAATGATGTACGGATCGATGCGCCGGACCAGGATCACCGTGCCGGTCAGCGCGGCCCCCACCAGCGCCGTCAGCACATAGGCCCGCGCCTGACGCCGCGGTTCGCCGCTTTGCCGGACCCAGTAGTGACCGACGGCGACGCCCACCAGCGGCCAGGCAGCCCACGGGAAGATGGGAAACCAGGCCATGGGCCGCTGGCCGCCCAGGTACGACGTCAGGGGGCGGGGCAGCCAGTCGGGAAAATGCGCCGGTCCGATGATCGGCCCCAGCGCCACGAACAGCGCCGCGAACAGCAGCGACGCCGCGTACTGCGGCCGCCCCCCGCGCGGCGCCGCCAGCCACGGCACCACCATCATGCAGGCGCCGATGCAGTTCAGGATGTCGACGCGAAACAGATCCGGCCAGTTCGATCCCCAGCCTCCCAGCGTGTACTCCTGAAACCGAAACAGATAGGCCAGGACCACGATCTCGGCGCCGCGCCGGGCGACGCCCCGGCACATGGTGGCGCGGTCGACATTCTTCTGCAGCAGGCTCTCGAAGCGGATGGCCATCGACACGCCGACCAGCAGCAGAAACAGCCGGGCCGGGATGCCCCCCAGAAACCGCGTCCACCAGAACAGCTCGGTGGCGCGCGCCGCCGGCGCCACCCACGAATCGTAGAGATGGGTCTGGATCATCAGGACCACGGCCAGCCCGCGCAGCCAGTCGATGGCGTCCAGGCGTCCGGCGGGTCTGGTGGGGGGGGCGGCAGCGGCGGCGGTCATTGTTGGCGGGCCAGATTCTGCACCAGATCGTCGCTGGCGCCGCGCACCGCGCTCTCCACCGCTTCCATCTCCATGCGCGTGCGTTGCTGCGGCGTCCACTGGTGCCGCGGCTTCTGCACGACGGCCTCGCCGGACGTCAGCAGGAAGACGCCGCCGCCCGGGCTGCGGCTGACCACCAGCTGGACCGCGCAGCTGACCTCGACCAGATCGGCGCGCGTCACCAGGGACAGCCCCTTGATCGAACCATCGATGACAAAGCCGGCCGGCTGCCCCTCGTCGGCGACGTCGCCCACGGCGCGCAGCTGATCGCTGAGCACGTCGCGCATGTGGCCGCGCAGGGCCAGGGTGGCCTTGCGGGTCTGGTCGCCCATGTTCTTCACGGTGAAGGCCGGGCGCTGTTGCCGCCGGCGCGTCTCCTCGCGTTCGCGCAGCTCTCGGGCGTCGATCCCGCGCTGGGCCTCGCGCGCCATCCGCCGCACCATGGGGCTGCCGTCTTGCTGCTGCAGGCGGGCCAGCGGCGCGCGCGCCGCCGAGTCGCCGATGCGGCCCAGCGCCCGCGCGGCCGTGGCCCGCACCGCCGGGTGCGCGTCGTGCAGCGCCGCCACCAGCGCCTGCACCGATCGCTCCTGTCGCAGCGTCCCCAGCACCAGCGCCGCGTCGACGCGCACCTTGTACGAAGGATCGTGCACCAGCGCCTGCTCGACGTCCTCGATGCGTGCCCGCGCCAGGTGGCTGTTGCCACGCGCTGCCAGGACCAACGGATCGTCGATGAGCGCCAGAAGCAGCGTCAGAGTCGGGAGGGCCAGCAACGTCGACGAGGATCGCTCTTTCGGGCCAAACCGGTCAAGCGCGCCGCGCGGCTAATTTGGCGGCGGTTGCCGGCTGGCCCGAGGGATGTGGGCAAACGGCGCCGATCAGAGACGCGTGCCGATTCCCAGCCCGAACTGGAACAGGTCGGTCTTGGCGTCGCCGGCGGAGACCGACTGATACCCGAACTGATACCCCAGCTCGAAGTTGGCGTAGGCCCTGTCGGTCAGGGCCAGCATGGCGCCGCCGTGAAAGCCCAACACGAACCCGGTCGGGTTGTCGCCGTGAGGAGGGATGAGGATGGAGTATCCCGGCGCTACGTATCCATACAGCTGCAGCGTATCGGCGATGGGCGCGTTGGCTCCGGCGCGGATCAGCAGATCCAGCTGCTCGCCAGAATCGTTGGCGTCCTTGGCCTTGACGTGGAACGTGAACTGGGGGGCGAAACCGACGAAGAAGTTAGGGTGAAACGCATAGTCCGCGTACGGGCACAGGCCAAAGGCGAAGGCGGTGTCGGCCGAGGCGCTGACGGTCCCGAACGGTGTGTTGGCCGACCCGGTGAACTGTCCGAAAGGCGTGGGGACCAGGTTCAGCCCGGCCCGCAACCCGACCGCCGGATGATTGAACGACGAGGCCAGGTTCTGCGCCTGGGCGCTGGTCGCCGGCACCAGCGCCATCGCCGCCACGACGATCGTTCCCATGATCAAGGTTCGCTTGTCTGCTCGCATTTCTTGTCTCCTTGGCCGAAGCCACTATTGAATTGCGGTCAGCATCCGGGGTGGACGGGGCGCCGTCAACCCCGGGGGGACAAAGCGTCGTTGACGGAGCGCCAAGGCTCGCGAATGATGACGCTTTCCATGAACCCTGGGACGCTGTCGCTGGCCTACTCCGTGGACGCGGACGACGCATTCATGTTCCACGCCGTGCGCGAATCGTTGATCGACACCGACGGCCTGACGTTTTCTCATCGGCGCGCCGACACCGCGGCGCTGAACCGTCTGGCCATCGCCGGCCAGGCCGACGTGGTGGCCATCTCGGTGGGGGTCTATCCGGCGGTGGCCGAGCAGTACCAGTTGCTGCCGCACGGGGCGTCGGTGGGGCGGGGCTGCGGTCCGGTGGTGGTGGCGCGACGGCCCATGACGGCGGGCGAACTGGCCTCGGCGCGGGTGGGGATCCCGGGGCTGACCACCACGGCCTGGCTGGTGCTGCGCCTCATCCAGCCGGCGGCGGTTCCCGTCGAGATTCCCATCGCCCCCTTCGCGGGGATCTTCGACGCGCTCGAGCGCGGCGAGATCGACGCCGCGCTGTTGATCCACGAGGGACGCATGCTGTATCCGCAGCGCGGCCTGCACAAGGTCGTCGACCTGGGCGAATGGTGGGCGGCGGAGACCGGCCTGCCGCTGCCGCTGGGGGTGAACGTGATCCGGCGGGCCCTGGGACCGGAGCTGGTGCGGCGGACCTCGGACGTCCTGCGCCGGAGCATCGCCTATGCGCTGGCCCACCGCGGGGATCTCATCGCCTCGATCTCGGCGGAGGATCGCGGCGACAAGGCCCTGGCCGACAAGACGCTTATCGACGAATACTTAAAGCTTTACGCGAATGATGACACCGCCAGCATGGCGGACGACGCGCGGCGGGCCACGGCGGTGCTGTTCCAGCTGGCCCGCGCCGCCGGGTTGCTGGGCCACGACGTCGCCGTCGACTGGTCGGACTGACGAGGGCGAGCGGGCCGCGACGCGGTCAGCGCCGCTGCAGCCAGGATTGAACCGCGGCGCAGGCGGCGGCCGATGCGGTGGCGTGGTGCTGCTTCCATTCGGCGTGGGCGCGGGGACCGACGCGGTTGGCGACGCCGACCAGCGCCGCGAAGGGGAGGCCGGCCAGGGTGGCGGCGCGCCCGACGGCGAAGAGCTCCAGGTTTTCCACGGTGGCCTGGGTGGCGCGGGTGATCCGCCGGGCCAGGACCGGCGAACGGGTGATGGCCAGCGGGCAGGCGGCGGTGGCCACGGTGGCGCCCGTCGCGGCGTGCAGCAGCGCGCTGACCAGCGACCGATCGCAGACCACCTCGGTCATCAGCGGCGGCGGCAGATAGCTCTCCTTGCGCAGCACGCCGGTCGCCACCAGGGCGGCGCGCGAGACGACGGCGGCGTCGTCGATGGCCACCGGCAAGACACCGCGCGGCCCGGGGAAGACGCCAGCGGTCCCGACGAACAGCACGCAACGCGGGCGCAGCCGGTGAATCAACGCGGTGGTGGCGATCCCGGCGTCGACGGCGCCCACGCCGACGGTGGCCAGGTGGACGACCCTGGCCGGCCGCCGCCCGGCCGCCGAGCGAAGCCAGCGGCGCAGCGGGGCGATCTCCGGCTCCCACGCCGACAAGAGCAGCGTCGCCGGCAATCAGACTCGCATCTGGCGCAGGCGGCGGACGCGCTCGGTGACGGGCGGGTGGGTGGATAGAAGGTGCATGAGGGCGGCGGCGGATCCCCGCAGCGGGTTGACGATAAACAGATGTGCGGTCGCGGGCCCACCGAATTCGTACGGGTGCAGGTGCTGCGCCTGCTCCAGCGTCACCAGCGCGTCGGCCAGCGCCCCGGGATCACCACACAGCGCGGCCCCCGAGGCGTCGGCGCCGAACTCGCGCGACCGGCTGATGGCCATCTGGATGAGCAGGGCGATGATCGGCGCCACCACGATCCAGGCCAGCGCCGCCAGGCCAGACCCGCGTTCATCGTCGTCGCGCGACGACCCGCCTCCCAGCATCAGACCCCACTGCATCACATAGCCGACCGTGGAGATGAGGCCGGCGATCCCCGCCGCCACGGTGGCGATGAGGATGTCGCGGTTCTTGACGTGGGAGAGCTCGTGCGCCAGGACCGCTTCCAGCTGGCGTTCGGTCAAGATCTGCAGGATGCCGTCGGTGACCGCCACGGCGGCGTGGCGCGGGTTGCGTCCGGTGGCGAAGGCGTTGGCCGTGGCGGAGGGGATGATGTAAAGGCGCGGCATGGGCAACCCGGCGCGCCGGGTGAGTCGCTGGACGACGGCGTGCAAGGTGGGCGCCTCGGCGGGCCCCACCGGTTGGGCTCGATGGGCCAGGAGGGCCAGCTTGTCGGAGAACCAGTAACTGACCGCATTCACCACCAGCCCCAGCCCGCCGAACAGCAGCATGCCCTGGTCTCCCATCACCAGGCGGCCCCCGATGGCCAGCAGCGCGACCAGACCGGACATCAACGCCGCGGTCCGGACGTAGTTGGCAAAGAAGCGCGGTTTCAACAAGATGGAAGGAAGGTAACCACCGCTTTGGGCTGGTCAATTCTGGCGCATCCCCGATCGGTCCGCCCGACGGTCACGCCTCCCGCGATGGAGCAGCCTCCTGTGCTAGGCTGCGCGCCATTCACTCACAACCTGTTCGGGAGGCCATTGCCCATGAGTCTGGTTAACAAGAAAGCACCTGATTTCAAGATCGAAGCCGTCGTGGGAGAGGGAGACTTCAAAGAGGTCTCGCTCGCCGATTACAAGGGTCAGTACGTCGTCCTTTTCTTTTACCCGGCTGACTTCACCTTCATATGCCCGACGGAGATTCAAGAGTTCTCGCGTCGCCATGAGGAGTTTCGCGCCGCCAACTGCGTGATCCTGGGTGCCTCGACCGATTCCAAGCACTCGCACAAGGCCTGGATCAAGAACGGTCTGGGGCCGTTGAATCACCCGCTGCTGGCCGATTTCAACAAGGACATCGCCCGCGCCTATGACTGCCTGGAGCCGAGCGGCGTGGCCAACCGCGCGACGTTCATCATCGATCCGAGCGGCGTCGTCCAGCACGCCTCGTACAACGCCGACCTCCTGGGACGCTCGGTCGCCGAGACGCTGCGTCTGGTGCAGGCCCTGCAGACCGGCGAGCGCTGCCCGGTCGAGTGGAAGCCCGGCGCCAAGACGCTGGGCAAGCCCGGCAAGTAGCTCCAGCGGTCTGTAATTACTTTCCACCGGCACGGCCGACGTTTATGGTGTCGGCCGTGGCCCGCGTGGGCTTTCACCCTCATCGCCTTCGCTTGACCGCCGCCGCGTTCGTGGCGGCGTTGATCGTGGCCGGCGTGGCGCGCGCCCAGGACCCGGGCGGCCTTGGCCAGGACGGTGACGACGGCAATGGCTACACGCCGCCCGCCGGTGTGACGCCGCCCCTGCAGCTAAACGGCTACATCGACGTCGGGTTCGCCAAGGCACAGGGGGACGGCACCAGCTTCGCTGCCGGCGACACGCGGCTGCCGGTCGACTACGCCGTCGATCCGTTCGCCCCGGCGGTCAATTCGCGCGGCGACGTCGCCTCGAACGATCCGGGCGGGCGACTGACCAACGGGTTCTTGCCGCGATCGGTGGGGATCGGCGGGCGGCCGTCGTTCCTGATCAACACGGTCAATTTCGATCTCAAGTACACGGCGCCCGGGACGCCGTTGCTGATCTTCACGCGACTGCAGATCTTGCCGCGGTTTTCTTCCAGCGGCGACGAGACGCGGCCCTTTCTGGAGCTGGCCTTCGGTCGCTTCATTCCCTTTGATTCGCTGGAGCTGGCCATCAGCGTCGGCAAGTTCGATTCGGTGTTCGGCATCGAGTACCTGGACAACCAGGCCAACATTCGCACCGGCATCACGCCGTCGCTGATGGCCCGCTATACGACCGGCACGTCGACGGGGGCCAAGGTCTTCTATCGGATGCAGATCCCGGCGCTGTGGTCGGCGGTGAGCCTGCACGTGGCGGCCACCAACAGCGGTAACTTTGTTGAAGCGCTGCAAGGCCCCGACGCGTCGCTGACCGGCGTTCCGGTGCTGTCGGGCCGGCTGGGTTACGAGCTGAACCTGCCCGCTGTCCAGATCAAGCTGGGCGCCAGCGGTCTGCACGGCCCGCGCAACGACCAGAACCAGCGCGCCGCCCACCAGCGCGCCCTGGGCGCCGACGCGCGCGTCGCTTTTCATGGTCTTTACCTCAACAGCGAATACCTCCGCGTCAAGGAGGACGAAGGCGGGCCGAAGACCACCGGCATGGGGATGCTGCCCATCTCGTCGGGATTCGAGGCGCGCGCCTTCTATGTCCAGGCGGCGTACGCCATCCCGGTCGACGTGGGGCCGTGGCACAAGCTGACGCTGTACGGCCGCTATGACTGGCGGCACGCCTGGTTCGCGGGCTTCACGCCCATCACCGTCGATCGCATCACGGCGGGGTTGCGCATCGATCTGTGGGACGCGGTGATCGTCAAGGGCGAGATGCTTGTCAACCGCGAGCTGGCCGGCGCCCCCACCGTGGCCAACAACGTCTGGACGCTGTCGCTGGTGTATTCGTGGTGATGGATGGAAGGAGAACGCCGATGACGACGCGGGGAAACGCCAGGGGCGCGGGGCGGACGATGACGGCGGTGGCGCTGGCCGTGGTGCTGGCGACGACGGCGACACCGAGCTTCACCGGCGCGGTGGCGGTGGCCGCACCGGCCCAGTCCGGTCCGTGGCTGGGCGAGGAGTTGCCGCTGCCTCTGACGGTGAAGACGCCGCAGGACCTGGCGGTCAAGCAGGTGGCCGAGCGTCAGTACCTGATCTTCAACCTTTTGGCGGGCGGCAAGCTCGCCTGGGACGCCGGCGATTTCGCCACCGCGGCGACCAAGTGGGAGGCGTTGCTGCGCCTGCGTCCGCTGGACGCGGACCTCGAGCGCGTGATCCGCCCGCTGGCGCGCGACGCCCGCGGGCGAGCGGGTGGGGCGCCCGGGGCGGCCGCTGGCGGCGCGGCGCCGGTCGATGCCACGGCGGCAGCGGCCTTTGCGGCGGAGGCGCGTCCGGTCGTTGCCAATGCAGTGGTCAGCGGCACGGTGGCGGGCGGTGGCCCGCTGGGACCCGGGGGCGCGGTGGTGTGGCTGAAGCGGGTGGGCGGCGAGACGCCGCGCCCGACGCCGGCCAGGGGCAAGGTGGTCAGTCAGCGCAACAAGAGCTTCGTGCCGCGGGTGCTGGCCGTGCCGGTGGGGAGCAAGGTCGACTTTCGCAACGAGGACACCATCTTTCACAACGTCTTCTCACTGTCGAAGCCAAACGAGTTCGACACCGGCCTTTACAAGCAGGGCGGTTCGTACACCCAGGTCTTCAAGAAGGCGGGGCCGGTGCAGCTGCTGTGCAACATCCACTCGACGATGATCGGCTATGTCTACGTCGTCGATTCGCCGTACTACACCCAGGCCGACGGCGGCGGCGCCTTCATGATTCGCAACGTCCCGCCCGGCGAATACGAGATCGAGGTCTGGCACGAGGCCTCGTCGAAAGAGGTGCACCAGAGGCTGACGGTGG
>DATLVT010000032.1:0-6297 GCA_035577105.1 Polyangia bacterium | reverse complement strand
GCGATCTCTAGAATCTCGAACGCGGCCCCGGCGGACCGGCCCGATGGGGAAGGTTTCCTGCAGCGACAGGACCCGCCCACGCGGAGGAGGCGGACGCGGCAAGGTCCACGTCAACTCTCCCGAGATGTGACGAATCATGAGAAGCGCTGGGCTAGCGCGCGTCTTCGATCCAGCCGCCGCCCAGGACGCGATCGCCGTCGTAAAAGACCGCCGCCTGTCCGGGGGCGACGCCGACGGCCGGGGCGTCCAGCTCGACGTCGACGGTGGCGCCGGCGGCGCGCGAGATCCAGGCCGGCGCGGCGGCGGCGTGATGGCGGATCTGCACCTCGCACCGTTGCCGGGCTGATTCACCGCTGTCGTCGGTCAGCCAGCGCACGTCGCCGACGTGGATCCCCTGCCGTTCCAGGCTGGCGCGCGGGCCCACCACCACGTCGCCGCTGGACGGCTCGACACGCAGGACGAAGCGCGGCTGGGCGCCTCCCGCAGGGATGCCCTTGCGCTGGCCGATGGTGAACCGGTGCGTGCCGCCGTGGGGGCCAAGGCTGGTCCCGCTCTCGTCGCGAATGACGCCGGCCGGACCGGCGCCCCCGTGTGATTCGACGAACGCCTTGTGGTCACCGTCGGGGATGAAACAGATCTGCTGGGAATCGGGCTTGTCGGCGTTGGGCAGACCCAGCCGCCGCGCCGCCGCCCGCACCTGCTCCTTGGTCAGCGCCCCCAGCGGGAAACGCACCCGGGCCAGGACCTCAGGACGCACGCCGAACAGAAAATACGACTGGTCCTTCTGACGATCGACCGCGCGCAGCAGCTGAGGCGACGCCGGCCCGCGATCGCCGATCACCAGCCGCGCATAGTGACCGGTGGCCAGCGCGGCCGCCCCCACCGACTCGGCGAAGGACAGCAGCGGCCCGAACTTCAACCGTTCGTTGCAGCGCACGCAGGGGTTGGGCGTGCGCCCGGCCCGGTGCTCGTCGACGAAGTCGTCGATGACGGCGCGGCGAAAGGCCTCCGTCTCGTCGATCACGTAGTGCGGAAATCCCAGGGCCGCCGCCGTGGCCCGGGCGTCGTCGATGTCGCGTGGGCTGCAGCAGCGACCGCCGATGCTGGCCGACGTCCCGGAGGCGTCGTACAGCTTCAGCGTCACGCCCACCACCTCGACGCCCGATTCGATCAGCAGGGCCGCCGCCGTCGACGAGTCGACACCGCCCGACATGGCCACCACGACGCGTTCGCGGCCCGCGGTGATGCGCGGCCGGTCCTGCGACTCGCCGCGCACCCGCGCCACGATGGCCGGCAGACAATCGATGAGGCGATCGACGTCGGCGTCGGTGCTGGTACGTCCCAGGCTGATGCGCACCGCCTGCGCCGCTTCCTGCGCGGGCAGGCCCAGCGCCAGCAGCACCGCCGACGGTGACAGCGAACCCGACGTGCAGGCGGCGCCCGTCGACACGCAGATCCCCTCCAGATCGAGGTTGATCGCCACCAGCTGCCCGGCGGCGCCGGCGAACCCGATGTTGGTGGTCCCCGGCGCGCGGCGTTCATCGTCGCCGTGCAATCGCGCGCCCGGGATGGTCAGCAGCACCGCTTCCAGGCGCCCGCGCAGGCGCCGCAGATCGGCGGCGGTGGCGTCCCGTTCGGCGGCGGCCAGGTCCGCCGCGACGGCGAAGCCAGCGATGGCGGCCACGTTCTCGGTGCCGGGGCGCCGCTCGTGTTCCTGGTGCCCGCCGGCCAGCACCGGGTGCAGGGCCAGGCCGCGCCGCACGAAGATCGCCCCCACGCCCTTGGGGCCGCCGATCTTGTGCGCCGACACCGTGGCGGCATCGATGCCGACCGCGGCAACGTCGAAGGGGATCTTGCCGGCGGCGGCGACCGCGTCGCAGTGAAACAGCGCCCCACCCCCGTGGGCGACGGCGGCCAGGGCGCGCACGTCGTACTGGTTTCCCAGCTCGTGATTGACGGCAGCCAGCGTCACCAGCACGCTGTCGGGCCGCAGCGCCGCCCGCAAATCATCGGCGGCGACCTCGCCGCGCGCGCTGACCGGCAGCAGGGTGACGGCAAAGCCTTCGCGCTCCAGCTCGCGCAGGGCGCCCAGCACCGCGGGGTGCTCCAGCGGCGAGGAGATCACGTGGCCGCCGATCAGCCGCCGTCGCTGCCGCTCGGCCAGGGCCAGTCCGCGAACGGCCAGGTTGTCGCCTTCGGTGCCGCCGGAAACGAAAATGATCTCGTCGGCGCCCGCCCCCAGCCACGCCGCCACCGCCTGCCGGGCCCGGGAGACCTCGGCGCGCGCCTCGCGGCCGGCGGCGTGCGTGCTGGACGGGTTGCCCACCACGTCGCGCAGGACGGCGGCCATCGCCGCCACCACCTCGGGACGCACCGGTGTCGTGGCGTTGTGGTCCAGGTACGTGCGCATGACTTCTTCTATGCCGCCCAGGCGCTTGCGCGTGCTGCGAAGCGACGCCCCCTTACGTCTTTGGGGTCAGCTTGAACTTCTGCTCAATGGTGACCGCGGTGCCCGAGAACGTCGGGAACTTCCAGTGCGAGGCCGTGGTTCGAAAGCAATCGGTCAGCCCCTTGTCAAAGCTGGGCGCCACCTCGACCGCCTCCACGTCGCCCGTTGGCTTGACGGTGATCCCCAGCGTCAGCGCCAGGCCCGATTGCATTTGCAGCGCCGCGTTTTTCTTCAAGGCGCGCTCGTAACAGGCCTGCATCGCCGTGGCCCCCTGCATGACGATCTTGCTGGCCTGCTTGGGATCCAGCGTCGGCTGCACCTCACCCGGCTTGGCGGCCACGCCCCGCCGGCTGGCCACCAGCTCGATGATGTCGGGATCGGTCAAGGCGAACTTGGACGGGTTGGCTACCGCGTCGGCCAGCTGTCGCTTGAGGTTGGCGATCTCGTTCTTGGCCACCGCCAGATCTTTCTGACAGGCCACCACCTTCTCGTTGGATTCCATCAGGCGCTGGGTCAACCCATCATCGGATTTCGAGCAGCCCCCCGCGACCACCGCCGCCACCAACAAAGCAAACCGCCGGACACCTTTTGACATGATAGGACGATTGTTTTCATGCCCCTTGGTCGGGCGCAAGAAGATCTTCGGGTGCCACCCAGGAATGTCCCCGGTGAATGCCCCGGGCGACAAGGCCGCGCCAGCGACCCGGGCGCTCACTTGTCTTTGACGGGCGGGCGATTCAAAAACGGCCTCACCACCATTCCGCCGGTCAGGTGCCGGTCGATGACCCGCATCAGATCGGACTGCGTCATGCGGTTGTACAGCACCGCCGACGGCGCGCCCAGGTCGGGCCAGCCGCCCTGCTCCTCCAGCTGTGCGGTGTCGCATACCAAGATGTTTGGCCCCTGCAGGCAATGGCCAAAGCAGGTCTCCTGCCCCACGGTGATCTGTCCGGCCAGCCCACGTTCGTCGACGATCCGCTGCAGGCTTTCGAACAGCAGACCGCCCCCGCGTTTGTCCCCGCAGGTAGGACCGCGACACACCAGGACTGTCAGGCGACGTGGCTCCGTGGCCGTCACTCCTTGGCGGGCTTGGCCGGCGCCTCGGGCTTGCCGGTGTCGGCGGGCTGTTCGGGCACCTTCTTGGTGTCCTTGGGGGCGTCCTTCGCGACGTCCTGGGACTGCTCCTTCTCGGGCGGCGCGGTTTCGGCCAGGGCGCGCCGCAGGTAGAGCCGCAACGGATCGACGGTCAGCCGCTCTTCGGCCACCGTGGTCAGAAACGGCCGCTCGCCGGTAGACCCCAGCGTCAGGATCGCCTCCGACACCGTCAGCAGCGCCGCCGGATCCCCTTCGTACGACGGGTCGGCCCGGTAAAGCGACAGGAAGCTGCGCAACGCCGGCAGCGCCTCAGTGGCCCCCATGGCCGCCAGCGCGCGGGCGATCTCGGCCGCCGTCAGCGGGTCGGTGTCGGGCAGGCGCAGGTGTTCGATCAGCGGCGCCGCCAGGGGCCGCGCCTTCATGACCGCCGCCGCCCGGGCCAGCGTTCCGACCATCTGCGCCTTTCGATCGTCGACGTAGTCGGTGTGAACCTTCAGCGCGGCGACGTATTGCTCGATGGCCGATTCATCGTGCCGTTCGACCAGGGCGTCGGCCGCCTTCTGATAAGCGCCCGGCGGCAAGCCGTCCGCCTCGCCGACCTTCAGCAGATCCGCGGTCACCGCCGAACCGGGCAGCCTGGCCATCTGTTCGATGGCGAACACCTTCACGTCCGAGAAGCGCTTGTCCGGGTCCCAGACGATCGACGACAGCACGGTGGCCAGCGCCGGCGCCGCGCCGGAGCCCGCGCCCGGCGAGAAACCTTCCGCGTCGAAGGTCGCGCCGCGCACCGACGACGATCCCGGCAGGCGCGCGCTGTAGACCTTCTGGCCGGTGACGGCATCCAGGGCGCCGAATTCCCCCTCGGCGGTCACGAACACGATCGCGCCGCCGGTGTGGTCCGACGAGACGGCGTCGACGCTGGGCTGGTTGTACGCCCAGCGCAGCTGCCCGCTCTCGGCGTCCAGGCCGAAGAAGAAGCGGTAATTGTGCACCGCCACCAGGCCGCCCCGAAAGCGCGCCTTGTCGCCCTCCGCCGAGAGGCGCCACAGGATTCGGTTGCGATCGATGGCCGAATAGTCGCTCTGCTCCGGCCGGTACATGTCGTAGTGGTAAAACGGCCGCACGAACCGGGGCAGCTTGGCCTGGACATAACCGGGCGAGCGGCGCGAGCCGGCCGCAGTCGCCGGTTCCAGCAGAAAGGCGCCCTTCGATCCGTACGCGAAACCTTCCGGCAACGCGCGCACGAACGTGGCTGCCTCCTCGTTGGACAGCACCTGCGCCAGATCGCTGCCGTCCCTGCCGTCCAGGATGGTCACGTACTGGGACTGAACCAGCACCGCCACCAGCCCACCCCGCGCCGCGGGCGCGCCGACGTTCCCCGTGCGCAGCTCGCGCTGCCAGCGCTGGCCGCCCGAGCGCGCGTCCAGGGCCACCACCGTCGCCTTGCCCCCGTGCAGCGTCTCTCCGCCCGACTGCAGCACCAGCACCACCAGAGACTCATCGACGGCATAACCCAGCAGGCGCTCGGCGGGCGGCACCGGGTGCTCCCACAGCACGGCGCCCGTCGACAGGTCACGCCCCACGACACCACCGCCTCGCCGCGCGTGAACGATGACGTCGCTGCCGACCTCGACCCGGCCGGACAGCTCCGCCGGCTGCGTCCACAGCAGATTCTTTTGCTGAAGATCGAACGCCGCCAGCCGCGCGCCGCCCACGCCCCCCAGGGCCACGAAGGCCAGGGCGTGTGTCGTGCGGTTCACCGGCCCCGGCGCTGCCGGGCGCGCCTTGGCAAGGGCCAGCGCGACGTCGCCCGCGTTGCCGGCCCGATCGTAATTCTCGGTGGCGCACCCGGCGGCCGCCAGCACGGTCAGCGCCAATCCCATGGTCGCTGGCAGTCGCAAACCGGCGCCCTTCATCGTCCCCCTCCCCGTTCGTCCAGAAGCTTCTGCGCCTCGCGCTTCGACGGCCGATCATCCCTGGGCGGCACCACGGCCAGGTACTCGACCAGCGCCGTCGTCGCTCCGGCGCCCGACAGCTTGCCGATGGTGCGCACCACCTCCAGGCGCAGCTTGTCGGCCACGTCGTCACGCTTGATGTATTCGCCCAGCGCCGTCGCCAGCACGCCGTCGTCGATCCCGCCCTGCAGCTCGGCCAGCTGGGGGATCAGATCAGGGGTGGCCAGCGCGCCCAGCGGCCCTGCCGCGCCGGCGTCGTTGCGTTTGACCAGCGCCAGCAGGCGCACCGTGGCCTGCTTGTCGTGACGGGCGGCCAGCGCTTCGGCCGCCGCCGTGCGCACCTTGGGATCGCTGTCGCCCAGACGTTCCACCAGCACCGCTGTCACCCGGCGGTCGGCGACGGCGCCCAGCGCCTTGACCGCGTGGACGCGCAGCTCGGCGTTGCGATGGCCGGCATAGAGGATCAAGACGTCCAGCGCCTTGGCCATCCCGTGCGGCGCCAGACCATCCAGCGCCGCCTGGGCCCGCGCCGGTGTGGTCCCGGCCGCCAGCGTGCTGATCAAGGCATCGGTCGCGGCGGCGCTGCCCGATTCACCAAGCTGCTTGGCGGCCTGCACGGCAGCATCGTCGTCTTCGCCGCGCAGCTCACCGCGCAGCTTTTCCAGGGCCGCCGGCGCCAGGGGCCTGGTCTTGGGCGCGGCGCGCGCCTGCGGCGCCAGCGCGCAAATCAACACCACCAGGGGGAAAATTCTCACGAGACGTCGTAGATAACGCCTCCCGCCGACATCGTCAAACAAG
>DATLVT010000031.1:0-4452 GCA_035577105.1 Polyangia bacterium | reverse complement strand
CCGGGCGCTTGCGGGCGTAGTTGCTCATTTTGATCTTCACTGCCCGCGGGAAGGAGCGGTCTGGTCGACGCGGGGGCAGGACGAGCCGCTTGAGGTTCAAGCGAAGGGTAGCGAGGTCGCGGGGAATGTTGCCGATGGCGGCGCGAGGGGCTGAGGCGCGCTGCCACTCCCGGCAGACAAGGGCGAGCGTGTAGACGAAACTGATTCGGGTGGGCGCCACTTTGGCCTCGGCCGCAACACGCTCCATCTCCAAGCGGACCAGGTTGTAGGCGATAGCGATACCCCAGATTTCCTGGCGGACCCCCTCTGGAGCCTTGCTCCGAATGGTTTCCTGGCGCGCCAGCATGTGCGTCTTGATCTCGTCGTACCCGAGCTCGATCTCCCAGCGCTCGTGATACAGCTCCACGAGTTCCGCGGCAGGGTACTGGTCCGCGTCGAGCAGAGACGTTAGTACCACCGACGGACGGAAGCCTTTGCGTTGATACGTGATCGCCCGCGCCTGCCAGACCGCAGGCAAATCGGGATAGAGACGGCGCGTCTGGTCGGACAGCTCAATCTCCACCAGTGCATCGTTTCTACCCAGGCGGCGAATGGTCCTCAGGCGCGTTGTGCTCTTGGCTCTGGTCATCCAGTGTCGGTTGCTTCCGCTCCGAGCCAGGCTGGTCAGAAGGTGGGCCACCAAGAAGTTGCGGTCCAGGATCGTCATGGAGTCGTCGGGAAGCTCACGCCACAGCTCCTGGGCCAGAGTCACCTCCCCGGTGCGATAGTCGGCGAAGCGCAAGGCGGAAAGCTGATGTGAACGCAGCGCCATCAGCCCCAGCACCCGAACGAGGGGGTATCCGCTGCTCCCTCGCTTCCCTCCTGCCGACTGGTCTCCGAAAGCTGCCCGGTTGTCCTCGGTGTCAGCCACCCGCAAGGTGGTGCCGTCCGCTCCGTACAACGCCAGCCCTCGCCAGCGATGCCGGTCCGCGCTCTTCGCCGCCCAAGCCGCCGCCGTCATCGCGAATAAGTACGCCAAGGGCTCCGCGCCGAGCCGCTGTCGCGCTTGGGCAATCGCGCTCCGGGCAACCAACCCACCCCGCCCAGTCGGTAGCGCCAGCTCCAGCGAGTCGACCACGCGGTCGATCGCTTCGTCCCGCAGCAAGCCCATTCCAAGCACCATCCAGACGACCTGCTCCGCCGGCAACCGCCGCCGCCGCACCGTCGCTGTCCCGGTCGCCTCCAGCGCCTCTTCTATCCAGACCGGGTCGATGTGCGCCTGGAAGCGCTTGAGTTCTTCCGGAAGTACCTCGGCGACGCACTCGAAAGCCTGGCCAAGTTCCATCAGCGATCTCCGTCAAAGATCGCCCCATAGTGATCTCCCCATTGATCACCGCAAGTCCCTATTTTAGCTTTCGAAAAAGCTGATCAATTTCGATCGGTTACACGCTAACCGATCGGCATTGCAGCTAGGGCACCGCCGCGGCCGGCTCAGCGGCGACGGTTCCGCGCCGGCCGGCGGCGCAGGCGCAAGGCGGCCCAGGCGCCCAGGGCCAGCACGACGGCGATGCCCACCGCCGTGGCGGGTCTGGCCGTGTTCAAGGAGCAGTCGCAGCCGCCGCTGGAGCCGGTGCGCGCGGGCGCATCGGCGGCGGCGTCTCCCGAGCCCGGACTGACCTCGGCGGCGGCATCGACCGGCGCCGGCGCCACCTCCTCGGCGGCGGCGTCCGTCGCGGCGTCGGCCTCGGCATCGATCGACCCGCCTTCGCTGGCGTCCGCGCCGGCATCGACGGTCGGCTCGATGCGCTCGGTGGTGCGAATGGCGAAGGTAAAGCCGTGCCAGCTCTCCGGCGTCGGCACCGTCCACGAGAAGGTGGAGAAGGTCCCGATGAAGCGGATGGTGCCGTGCCCTTCAAATCCCTCGAGGACATCATCGGGGAGCTGCTTCAGCGACGTGTCCGTGCCGCCCCAGAAACCCGGTCCCTGACTGACGATGGTGAACGGCGAATCGAAATCATAGGTGCAGCGCACGCCGGGCTGACCCAGGCTGACGATGGCCATGATTGGATCCTTGATTGGCTCGGACAGCGTGACCTTGTAGACCTGGTTGACCCCGCCGGACAGCTGCAGGATGTCCGTTCCCGGCGGGGCGTTCTCGACGTCGGCGCTCATGTAGGGCGCCGCCGGGACCCAGTAGTTGGTGCCGGCTCCGTCGACCTGGGCGCCGAAGAGATTGCCCGCCGTACCGTCGGGATTGATCGCCGCGAAGGTGACTGTGACTGTGGAATTGTCAGGTAATGTGATGGTGCCGCTGGCCGTCCCCATGGCCACGTCGGCCGTCATCCAGTCGACATAGTTATAGACGGCGCCATGAGACGCGCCCGGTGCCACCCACACCAACGCCGCCACCAGCCCGGCGACCACGCCTCGCCACCTTCGCCCCGCCCGTACCCCGCTGCCGATCACCGAAGATATGATTGTCATCGCATCAGCATCTGCCGTTTCGCGGCCAGTGGCAAATATCGCCGGCCGTGCCAGCAACCCGTCCATGTTAACGTCGACCGTCGGCCGACCATGAACGACGATTCGTGCAAAGCCATCGCGGCCGGGATTCGCCACGGGCGCCGCCCGCACGGGATCGTGGCCGTCCTGATGCCGTTCTCGGCGCAAGGCGCGCCGGACCTTGACGGTCTGGGCGGACAGCTGGTCCGCGTGCAAGCCGCCGGACTGTCGGCGGCCGTGAACATGGACACTGGTTACGTGCAAAGACTGTCCGCCCCCCAGCGCGCCGCGGTGCTGGCGCTGGCCCGCGACACCTTGCCGCGCGCGCCCGACGGCGCCGGCGCCTTCGTGGCAGGCGGCTTCGTGGCCGGCGCCTTCGTGGATGAAGGCACAGGCTCGCTGGCCGACCGATATCGGCGCGAGATGGACACCATCGAGGACCACGGCGGCACACCCATCCTGTTCCCCTGCCCCGACCTGCGCGCGCTGCCTGAACCGGCCGTCGTCGAGCTCTTTCGCCGCATCAGCGACGGGCGTCGGGCCGTCCTGCTGTTCGAGCTGGGTGAGATGTTCGTCCCCTACGGGCGCATCTATTCGCTGCCCACGTTCACCGCGCTGCTGGAGATCCCGTCGGTGGTGGGGCTGAAACATTCGTCGTTGAACCGGCAAGCCGAATGGGCCCGCCTGGCGCTGCGCGATCAGCGACGCCCCGATTTTCGCATCTACACCGGGAACGATCTGGCCATCGACATGGTGATGTACGGCAGCGATTACCTGCTGGGCCTGGCCGCGTTTCACCCCGAAGCCTTCGCCGCGCGCGATCGCCGCTGGCAGGATGGCGACGCGCGTTTCTTCGCGCTGAACGATCTGTTGCAGTACCTGGGCGCCTTCGCCTTTCGCCCCCCGGTGCCCGCCTATCGCCACGCCGCCGCCATGTTCCTGCGCCTGCGCGGCCTGATCGAATGCGACCTGCCACCGACGGGGGCGCCCACCCGACCGGACAGCGACCGCGCCGTGCTGGCGGACATCTGGCAACGGATCGAGGCGGAGCTGGCGCCGTGACGGCGGGCGCGCGGCCTCGGCCGCTGGGCGCGATGAAGACGCTGGAGGCGTTTCGCGCTCACCTGCGCGCGGCGGGCATTGACCTTGGCACCGACGACGTCATCGAGACCGGCGCCGGCGCGCCGCTGGCACAGCCGCACCGCCTGCGCGGAAACGGCGGCGGCGCCGGCGAGGGCGACAGCGGCGGCCTCACCATCGGCAACCGGTTCTGCATTCACCCCATGGAGGGCTGGGACGGCGACAGCGACGGGCGACCGACCGAACTGACCCGCCGGCGCTGGCGTCGATTTGGAGAGAGCGGCGCCAAGTTGATCTGGGGCGGCGAGGCGGTGGCGGTGCGCCTGGACGGGCGGGCCAACCCCAACCAGCTGGTGATCAACGAAGCCACGGCGCCGTCGCTGCGCGCATTGCGCGAAGAGCTGGTGTCGGCGCACCGGGCCCGTCACGGACGCAGCGACGATCTGGTGGTCGGCTTGCAACTGACGCACTCCGGTCGTTACGCCCGGCCGCGCAGCGACGGTCCGCAGCCGATGCCGGTCACGCCACACCCGATCCTGGACGGGAGATTCCCTCCGGGCGTGACGGTGCGACCCATGGACGACGAAGCCCTGACCGCGCTGGCCGCCACCTTCGTCGAGGCCGCCGGGCTGGCGGCGGACGCGGGCTTTGCGTTCGTCGACGTCAAGCACTGCCACGGTTACCTGCTGCACGAGCTGCTGGGGGCGCACACGCGCCCGGGGGCGTTTGGCGGCCCGCTGGAAAACCGCACGCGGTTTCTACGCCTGGTGGTGGAGGGAATTCGCCGTCGTGTCCCCGGCCTGGGCATCGGCGTGCGCCTCAGCGCGTTCGACACCGTCCCCTTCCGCCGCGGCGCCGACGGTCGCGGCACACCCGAAGACGCCGCCACGC
>DATLVT010000030.1:0-3847 GCA_035577105.1 Polyangia bacterium | reverse complement strand
CCGTGGAGATCGCCGCCGGTTACCGGGTCATCAACCGCAAGCTGGAGGCGGTCGACGCCGACAACGTCTTCGTGGCCAGTGACACCGTGGTGGTGTGGACGGCCCTGGTGGGCGTGCCGGCGGGATTCATCGAGCACGTCTGGCTGCACGACGGCGTCGAAATGGCCCGCCACTACCTGCCCGTCGGCAACGACCGCCGCTGGCGGACCTGGTCGCGCCACCGCGTCGACCCCGGCGAATACGAGGTGCGGGTGATGGGCCCGGACGGCGGCTTCCTGACCAAGACCACCTTCACCGTCGCCGCCGAGGAAGGCGACGAAGGTTGCTGACGCCGACAAGCCGACGGCGACAACGGCGCCCGCCGGTCTCTAGCGCTTCAGCGCCGCCTCGATGGCCGCGCGCAGCGTCGGGTCTTCGGGCAGCACCTTGGCGTCGAAGGCCTGCAGCACCTGTCCGTCCTTGCCGACCAGATACTTGGCAAAGTTCCAGGTCGGCTTCATGTGGTTCGCAGTCAGGAACCGATAGACCTCGGAGCGCTCTTCGCCGATGACCCGCACCTTGGCGAACAGGGGAAACGTCACCTTGTACGTTGCCGTGCAGAACTTCTTTATCTGCGCCTCGCTGCCCGGCTCCTGCCCGCCAAAATCGTTGGACGGAAATCCCAGCACCACGAACCCGCGCCCCTTGTATTCCTGGTACAGCCGCTCCAGCCCGGCGTACTGGGGCGTGTTGCCGCATTCCGAGGCGGTGTTCACCACCAGCAGCACCTTGCCCCTGTAAACGCCCAGCGACTGCGGCTTGAGGTCGATGGTCTTGACGGTCAGGTCGTACAGCGACATCGCGCGGGGAGTGGACATCCCCGCGACTATAGCGCCACCGCCTGGTGCCGCTAGGGGATGACGACGATCTGGCAGATGCCGTTGCAGCCCGGCGTGCTGTCGCATTTCTCGCCGAACTCGCTCTGGATGCGCATGTCGCCGCAGTATGGGGCCTGCGTGCACAAAGTGCTGCACTTGTTGGTGCCGTAGGGATTGGCCTCGTTGGCCGTCCCCAGATCGCAGGCCTCGGTTCCGTTCTTGACGCCGTCGCCGCAGTAAGGCGCCAGCGTGCAGTCAGAGTTGCACGTGCCGTACGCGCCGGTGTTCTTGCCGTCGTCGCACTGCTCGCCCGGATCGCGGAAGCCGTTGCCGCACTTCTTCTTGCAGTTGATGTCGCAGCTGCTGCCGGCGGTGCCGTTGTTGATGCCGTCATCGCACTGTTCGGGCGCCTGGACGGACCCGTTGCCGCAGGTGGCCAGCGGAATGGCCGCCGAACAATCGGTGGCGCACGAGCCCGGCTGGCCGCTGTTGACGCCGTCGTCGCACTTCTCGCCGAACGACACGTCGACGGTCTTGTCCCCGCAGTACGGGGCCGGCTTGCAACGGGTGTTGCACTTGTCCTTGCCGTACGGGCTGGCCAGGTTCATCGCGCCCTGGTCACAGACCTCGCCCGCGGTGGTCTGCACCATGCCGTCGCCGCAGCGCGGACCCAGCACGCACATCGGCGCGCAGGTTCCATAGCTGCCGTCGTTCTTGCCGTCGTCGCACTGCTCGGTGCCGTTCTTGATGCCGTCGCCGCAGCGCGGGCCCTGGGTGCAATCGACGTTGCACTTGCCGTAACCACCGGTGTTGTTGGCCTTGCCGTTGTCGCACTGCTCGGCGGGATCGAGAACGCCGTTGCCGCACTTCTTCTTGCAGGTGGCCATGCAGCCGCTCTGCGAGGTGCCGTTGGCCGCGCCGTCGTCGCATTCCTCGTTGTCCGTGATGGCGCCGTCGCCACAGCGCGGGCCCAGCTGGCACCCGGCGGTGCAAAAGCCATAACCCTTGCCGTTATCCGCGCCCTGATCGCACGCCTCTCCGAACGCCCCGTCCACGTTGCCGTCGCCGCAATAGGGAGCGAACTTGCAACCTGGCGCGCAGGTCTTGGCCGCGCCGCCATAGCTGGACAGGTTCACGCCGTCGTCGCACTGCTCGTTGGACTGGACGACGGTGTCACCACAGCGAGGCGGCAGCGTGCAGTCCATGTTGCAGGTGCCGTACATGCCGGTGTTCATGGCCGTGCCCAGATCGCAGACCTCGCTGCCGGCCACGATGCCGTCGCCACAGTCGGTCTTGCAGTCGCTGCGGGTCGAGGTGAAGTTGGTCAGCGTCAGTCGATAGTGCGACTGGGTGGTGTGACGTTCCGCCTGGAACACCACGATCTCGTAGACGCTGCCGATCTGCAGGTTCAGGTTGACGTCGCGGCGATTGTTGCAATCCGCCGTCACCTCGTCGCAGACCGCCCCGTGGCCGTTGGCTGCGTTCAGGATCACGCTGCCGGTCAGCGCGCCGTGCACGCCGCCGATGTTGACGGCCAGCTGCTTGTTGATGAACACCCAGACGTCGTCGTCGCCGGTGAAGTCCAGTCGCTCGTTGCCCTTGTACTGGAACCAGTACCGGACTTCCGACGTGAAGTGGAAGTTGTGGCCGGTCTGCATGTAATTGCCCCAGCCGAGGTTATCCAGGGGGAAGAAATTGTCGTTGTTGTACTGGAAAGCGCCGCCGGCCAGCTGGGTGAAGGTCAGGAACTGCAACACCGTCTTGTTCAGAGGGTCGTCCTTGTACCACTTGGCGAAATAGTCGATGCCGTTGGCGGCCGGCTTGTTGTTGATGGTGCTCGGCGTCTGCCCGGCGACGTGCACCGGCTTACCGTTGGCGCCCAGCAGGTTCTGAACGATCCCGGTGTCGCCCTGGTTGACGTTCTCGAAGTCGGGGTGGCCGCCCACCTCGGGGAAGCCCTTGAAGTCGCGCAGCACGATGGGCAGTCGGAACGGGTTCAAGACGTTCGGCACAGGGCTGCACTTGTAACCCGTCTCGACCTTGCAGGTCTTCGAGCAGCCGTCGCCGTCGACGGTGTTGCCGTCATCGCACTCTTGCCCGTTGTCGATGTCGACCTGCAGCAGCAACCCATCGCCGCAGGCGGTGGCGCAGGCGCCCCCGGCCGGCGGGCAGATGGGCTCGTTGCGACAGAACGGCGAGCAGTGATCGCCGGTGTCGTTGTTGCCGTCGTCGCACTGCTCGGAACCTTCCTGCATGGCGTTGCCGCACATGGTGCGGACGCACTTCTGTCCGGGCGTCGGGCAAACCCAGCCATTGCCTTCCGTCGGGCCGGGCAATTCTACCTGGCAAGTCGCCGAGCAACCGTTGCCGCTCATGGTGTCACCGTCGTCGCACTGCTCGAGACCCGCCTTGATGCCGTCGCCGCACATCGCCGCACGGCACGAGCCGCCCACGACGCAGATCCAACCCGGTTCGGTCTTGCACGTCGCCGAGCAGCCGTCGCCGTCCGCGCTGTTGCCGTCGTCGCACGTCTCGGCGCCGTTCACCTTGCGGTCGCCGCAGCGGACAGTGGACAGGCACATCTGACCCGGCGTCGGGCACACGTAGTTCGCCTCGATGATGCACTGGCTGCTGCAGCCGTCGCCACCCATCGAATTGTGGTCGTCGCACTCTTCGCCGTCGGCGACGCTCAGCTTGCCATCGCCGCAGAACCCGACCTGCTTGCACATGGTGCCGGGAGCGCCGCAGGTGTAACCAGGCTCGACCCGGCAGGTGCTGCTGCAGCCGTCGCCGCTGGTGGGGTTGCCGTCGTCGCAGAACTCGCCGAACGTCAGCCGGCCGTCACCGCAGGCGTCCTGGGGCATGGGGATGCAATCGCCACCCACGCCCGAGGCGGTCGGACAGGAGAATCCAGGCTCGACCCGCTTGCAGTCGGCCGAGCAGCCGTCGCCGGCCTTGGTGTTGCCGTCGTCGCAGGCCTCATCGCCAAT
>DATLVT010000029.1:0-5073 GCA_035577105.1 Polyangia bacterium | reverse complement strand
GTCCTTGCCATTTTCCTGGTGGCCGGTTGTGGCGACCCACCCGCGGCCGGCGGCGGCGGCGCGTCCGCGGCGGGTGCGGGCGGTAGCGGCGGCGGTGTGACGCCCGCCAGCGGCAGCGGCGGCAGCGCGGCAACCGGCATCGGGAGCAGCGGCGGCAGCGCCGGGACGGCGAGCGACGCCGCGATCCCTGGCGGCGGCACCGGCGGCAGCAGCAACGGCACCGGGGACGCCAGCAACACCGGCGCAGCCGACGCCAGCAGCGTCGACGGCTCCGGCGTCGAACCCCACGACTTCGTCTGCAGCGAGCTGATCGGTCTGTGGGTGGCCAGTCAGTGGTGGGGGGCGTTCGAAAAGGGCGTCGACAACGCGCGCTGGCAATTCATGTTCCAGCACCACGGTTATCTCGAGCTGTTCGCCGATCCGGAGAGTCCCTTCTGGAAAAACCCGATCGCCTCGGCCTGCGCAGCGCAATCGACGACACCGGACCGGGTGATCTTTCTGCCGTTCAGCCTGACGTTGATGACCATGGAAGACTGGCACGCTCAGCTGACCAAGCTGGTGGACACCATGAAACAGAAGTTCGTCGGCGTGAGACGCATCGAACTTCTCAGCACGCTGCGCAGCCCCGGCAACATGCTGTGCCCGAACGACAAGGATCCCGGCACCATTGTCCCCGGGTACGTCGATCAGGCCATCGCCGCCGTCGCCGCCGAATCAGGCGGGCTGGTCACGGTTGGACCTAAGATCGAGCTGCCCGACTGTTCGTGGTGGGCCGGCGGCACCGACCTGACCGGCGCGGGCAACACCGGCGTGGGCCAGCTGATGGCGGCCTATTATCAGGCCCATCCATGACGAAAGCAGCGGTGACGGACCTCTGTTGTTGGTGGCGGCCCTGATATAGTCGGACCTGGCGCTCGGGCAATACCCTTTGCCAGATCGCCGTCCCGCATTGCTATTATGGGTGCATCGCCTTTTCCGAGGAGGATACCGTGTACGCTCTGCGCCGGAGGATCGCCACCGCAGTACGGGAAAAACATCAGCAGGGCCACGCCGCCACCGCCGGCGGTCACTGGTGGGAACTTGATCCCGCCCCTTTCGTGGACGCCAGCCGCGTTCTCATCGATGAAATCAGGAATCGCGGCGGCCAGGGGACACTGGCCATGGCCGCCATCTCTCTGCAGCGAGACGCCGTCGAGCTGACACTGAAGGCGCTCTTCCGCGCCGCTTGCGATGTCCTGCACAAGCTGGGCGAGGCGCAGCAGCCCCCCGCGTACAGCGACCGGGACCGCCTTGACCACTGGCTGAACGAGACGTCGGCGGTCATCGACGAGGTGGGGCTGGCCGTGCCGTCATCGCTGAACCTGATGGTCGCCGCGCTGAAAGATCTCAATCAACTGGACGGCGTCACCTGGCGCTATCGCGTGGAGAAGGAGCGCTATTCCGGCGAACCGATCTTTCCCGAGGCACGCATGATGCTGGTGTCCCAGCTGCAAGACCAGCTGGAAGAGGCCATCCGCCAGGTCTACGGATGGGGAGACGGCGAGGGCCTCCTGTGGGATCTCGTCACCATCACCAACAACATGGGCCGCCACCCCCGCGATTAGAGAGCGATCATCGCGGGAGGTTCGGAACCCTTTCAGGGTTCCGAGGTACGTCGTTGACGCTGGGCGCGTCACCTCTGGTGATGTCGAAATAGAACTTGGCGCCGCGGCCGGGCTGGCTGTGGACCAGCAGTTCGCCGCCGTGGGCGCGCACGATGCTGCGGGCAATGAAGAGGCCCAGGCCGGTCCCCGGTGAATCTGCCTTCCAGTATCGCTCGAAGATGTGGCCGATGTGCTCCGGTTTGATGCCGGGCCCGGTGTCTTCCACCTCGAAGCGAACGGCGTCGCCGACGTCGACGCTGCGCAAGGTGACGCGTCCGCCCTCGGGCGTGAACTTGATCGCGTTGCCCAGCAGGTTGCCCAGCACCTGCAACAGCCGGCCGCGATCGCAGTTGACGGCGCCCGAGGCGGGCATGGCCACCACCAGGTCGATGCCCTTCTCCTGAGCGGGGGCGGCGAACAGCTCGCCGACCTCTTGAATGATGGTGTCGATGCGCTCCGGTTGGCAGGTCACCTTCAGCTCGCCGTGTTCGATGCGGGTGGCGTCCACCAGATCGCGGATCAGGTGATCCATGCGCGAGGCGGCGCGATCGATGGCCTGCAGGCCGCGTTGAACCGGTTCGGGGTTGCCGCTGATGCGCTGCAATCGCTGCGCGGCGATGGTGACGACGCTCAGCGGGTTGCGTAGATCGTGGGCGACGACGGCCATGATCTGTTCGCGCGATTCGGTGGCGGCGTCGGCGCGCGCCCGGGCGCGATGCAGGAATTCGACCAGGACGCAGGTCGCCACGCTGACCAGGGCAAAGAGCACGAGATCCGAGTTGGAGCGCAGGAAGCTTTCGCCGGAATCATTCCAGAAGATGGCCAGCGCGCTGGTGCACAGGGTCGCCGACAGCAGCCCCGGCCCGAGGCCGCCCAGCCAGGCGGCGATCATCACCGTGGGCAGAAACACCAGGTGCCGGTTGTGGTGGTGACCCCACCAGGGATCGAGGGCCATTCGACCGGCGACGACCAGCAGGGTCATCGCGCCCGCACCGACAAACCTTTGCCAGGCTGGACGCAACCCGCGGCGGCGAGGCGTTTCGACCATGGGGCATGAAGGTTATTAGGCCCCTTCGCCTCAGGCAAATGACTAGAACGCGATCTTGACCCGACCGGAAAGGACGTGCACCGGGCCGCGATCCTTGTTGTACGCGGGATTGACGATGGGCTGGTAGATGACGGAGGCGGCGATGTAATCGGCGACGTGCAGCGAGTAATAGATCTCGCCGACGACCTCCGGTCCATAGTTCAGCGCGCCGTCCCCGATGATGAACCCGTACCCGCCGCCCTCCAGGTAATGACGGTGCGGGGCCGACAGGCCGTTCACCACCACGCCGACCCCCATGTGGTCCCGATCGCGGCGCCACAGCTCGCCGTCCTGAACCACGCCCACGGCCAGCGAGCGATCGATCTCGGTGAAGGCCCACGACTCGGTGGCGCCGTCGTTGGCGCTGAGGCGCAGGAAAGAACCGAGGCCCCGACGGGTCAACTGCTGCTCGACGGAGATCGCCGCGCCGTACTTGGTGCGACCGTAGGCGCGGGTGTTGGCGACGTCATTGACGTAGACCGCCGGGTTCTGCAGCACCTGCTCATAGCGGCCCATGCGCGCCTGGTTGACGAACAGCAGGATGCTGGAGGCGCCCCACAGCTTGCGCACGGAATAGCGGGCCTCGTACTCGGCCATCAGGCCGTGGGCCTTGACGACGTTCCAGTCCATCTCGCTGCCGTTGGCGGTCTTCGGTTCCAGGGCGATGCCGGCGCGCGCCGACCACCAGTCGATGGCCAGATCGGCCAGCACGCCCCAGGTGTATCCGCGCGTGTCGGCGGGATAGTCCCAGGCCCCGGAGGCGAACATCGCCCAGTTGAAGAACCTCTCCGTCGGATCGTGGGCGTAACGGTTGCCGTCAAAGACGTCGGCCACCGACAGCCGCCCGACGGAGATGGCCAGCACGTCGCGATCGCGCGTCCCGGCCAGCTCGTTGGGGCCGGCCTCGTTGGTGACGCGCCCCCCGCCCAGATCAATGGTCTGGCTGATGGCCAGGCGGGCCAGGTAGATCGCCGGCGCCGGATCGCCGACGCGATAGACGATGCCGCTGGGAAAAGCCGCGACGCCCAGCGTGCGGCTGAGACCCTTGCCGCCGCTCATCTCGGGATTGAACAGCAGCTCGGCGCCGTGCCACAGCCGCAGATCCACATAGATGGTCGAGACGAACGCCGTCGCCGACTCGGCCGCCGGTGTCATGCTGTTCTGGCGGGTATAGGGCGCCGAGAACGACGGGTGATACTGGGTGGCCGCCGTCGATTGAAAATGAAAGCTGATCCACTCTTCTTCGCCCCGGGCGGGATCGACAGGACGGGTCGGCTTGTCCTCTGACGGCTCGTCGCGCGGGCTGTGGCCGTGACAGATCCCGGCGGCCAGGGTGATCGCGCCTGCGACGACGATGCCCAGCACGGGGCGGCGCGACAGAGCGATCATTGGGCGCGATCTATAGCGGAAAGGTGCTCCGGACCGGTAGGCAAAAGCGCCGTCAGATCTTCACCCGGGCAAGCAGCGACGTCCGCGCCCCCCAGCCCAGGCGACGGGCCACCAGATAGACGACGATGGCAATGTTGATCACCAGGGCGCCCACCTTGCCGGCGCCGGGGTGTTTGACCAGCTCGTAGATCTCGATGGGAATGAAGGACGTCGTCACCACGACGGTCAACCATTCGGCCCAGCGCTTGCGCATGACCAGGCCGATGCCCTCGACCACGAACACAACCCCGTAACCGATCATGGCCAGGGCCAGCTCTTTGATCGACCCGTCGTCCAGGATATCAAACTTGTCGGCCAGGCTCTGCGCGGTCTGATATCCGGGCATGGTGCCCAGGCCCGAGAGGAACTCGCCCATCGCGTTGGCGATGCGGACCGGGCTGGCCACCAGCAAGACGGCGCCGACGCCAAACAGGACGGCGGCCTTCACCAACCTGAAGACGCCGATCATGACAACCATTGTCGGGCTGTCTTTTTTCATCCGGTTCCGTCCCACAATGTAAGACCGGCCGCCGCGGCGGCAAGCCGGCCTCAAGATGACCGGCGCATCAGCCGTTCTCTCGCTTCGGCGTGCGCCCGAAGGCGTCCGCGCGAACCCGATGAACCTTCAAGCGAAGCTGGTCCGCAGCATGGTCGCCACGCTGGCGCTGATCGCGTCCGCGGTCCTCATCGCTGTCACCTCGCTGCACATCTGGTCGGCGCGCTCCACGCACGCCCTGGTCGAAGCGAAGATCGAGGAGAGCATCCTGCGCAAGGGTTACGGGCTGGCCAGCAACGAGGCGCAGGCCCTGCGCGAGCTGGTCGCGGACAACGCGTTTGGCGACGTGCGGCGCCTGGTCAGAAGCACGCTTCACGATGACCCGGATCTGGTTTACGGCCTGTTCCTGGCCGCCGACC
>DATLVT010000028.1:0-2537 GCA_035577105.1 Polyangia bacterium | reverse complement strand
CCGAGCAGAACAGCGCGATGGTCGAGCTGGTCACCTACGCGCTCTCCTGCGACATCAACCGCGTCTTCTTGTTCCAGCACGGCCGGCCGGCGGCCCACTACAACATGGGCGTCCTGGGCATCACCAAGGACATCCACGACGACATCAGCCACATGGAGGCCGGCGACCAGCCGATCTTGAACTCGGCCATGATGTACTGGTTCAACCAGGGCCGCGTGCTGATGGAGACGCTGCAGAACACGCCCGACGGCGCCGGCAACCTGCTGGAGAACTCGCTGATCTACTGCACCTCCGACCTCTCATTTGGTCGTACCCACTCGACCGACGAGTTCCCGACGCTGCTCATCGGGCGGCTGGGCGGCTTGCTGAAAGGCGACCAGCACGTGCGCGTCAACAAGGACAACATCAGCAAGATCCTGTTCACGCTGGTCAACCTCTACGGCGGCAACGTCAGCTCGTTTGGGACCGGCGCCGGCATGGTCACCAGCGGCATCTCCGAAATCCTCGCCTGAGTGAGAGGCTGGCCCGATGGCGGCGGACGAGTCGGCCATCCCCGGGGGCAAGCTGGAATACGCGGTCCTGGTCGCCCTCTGGGAGCTGGGCACCATGTCCGGGCGGGAGATTCACGACCGCGTCGGCGTGCCGCTGGGCCTGGTCTACACAACCACCGCCAAGGTTCTGGATCGCCTTTCCGTCAAGGGCCTGGTTGCCCGCCATCGGCAGGGGCGGGTGTTCGTTTTCGCCGCCTGCACCGAGCGCGAAAAGGTGGATCACGCGCGCGTCGTCCGCACGCTGACCGGACTGTTCGGGCAGCAGCCGCGCCCAGCGCTGGCCACGCTGGTGGACGCCGTGGAGGCAATCGATCCTACCCTGCTCGACGATCTGGCCCAGGCGGTGGAAGCCCGTCGAAAGGCGCGCCATGGATCGTGACCTGGCCTTCTGCGCGCTGGCCCTGTCCGTCTGCGGGGCGCTGTCCTTGCTGGCCGGGACGTTCCGTTTTTCGCCGCTACGCGATCCCAGCGGGCAAGAGCTGGAGCGGCGCAGCTGGCGGCGGCTGTGGGCGCCCCTGGTTCCCGCGTCGCTGTCGCTGGTCCTGTTGATCGGCTGGGCGCTGCAGGAGCCGCAGCGCACCGACGAGATCGTCAAGCCGCTGGCTCTGATGACGTCACTGCCAGTGGCCATCATCTGGTTGCGCGCCGCCTGGCGGGCCGTCAGAGCGCTGCGCCGATCGGATCAGGATCTCACGGCGATGGCGGTGGGCCTTTTTCGGCCGCGGGTCTTGATCAGCGAAGCGCTACGGCGGGCCATCGACGGCCCGGCGCTGGACGCGGCGCTGGCGCACGAGCAGGCGCACGTTCGCCACCACGATCCCCTGCGGGTCTGGTTGGCCCAGATCGCCACCGACCTGCAATGGCCGGCGCGCGCCGCGGGCGGGCGGATGGATGATTGGGCGTCCGCTCTGGAACTGGCCCGGGACGAGGAAGCGCGGCGCGCAGGCATTCGGGGCGATGACCTGGCCAGCGCCATCGTCGGTGCCGCTCGCTTGCAGCGCGCCGCTGCCGGCCCCTGCGCGGCGGCATCTCTGACCGGCCAGGAAAGCACCCTGCTGACCCGGATTCATCGTCTGCTGCGTCCGCTGGCTGCATTGCCGGCGCCAGCGCGGGGCCGGCCTCTCTGGTTCCTGGTGGTGGCGGCCGCTCTTGGCGCGGGGGCGGTTGTGGGGATGGCGTACGGCGACACCTTCGTGCGCGCCCTGCCCATCGTTGCGTCCTAGAGCTACTGGTCGATGAACTGCAGCGGACCCAGAAAGTCGGTCTTGCCGATCTCGACGCCACCTTGGCGCAGCAACGCGTAAGCGGTCACGACGTGGAAATAGAAATTGGGCACCTGCCGCCCCAGCAGATATTCATCAGCCAGCAAGTACTTTCCCGGGCGGTTGGGCAGCACCACGCGCGTGTCGGGGCTGGTTCGCTGAAAGTCGGCCGCCGTCAAGCGGTCCAGGTAGTCCAGGCATTTGGTGATGCGGCCCCGCAGCTCGGCGACGGTGGTCTCGGTGTCTTCGTGGCGGGGCGCTGGGGTGCCGCTGAGGTTGGCTGCTGCCGCCTTGGCCGTGTCGCAAGCGATGCGCACCTGGGCCGCGAAGGTCAGCATGTCCGGGAACAGCCGACTGCCGACGAAATTGTTGACCTCGAACTTGCGGCCCTCGGCGTGCCGGACCGCCTTCTCCAGGATCGCATCGAGGTTCCTCAGCGTCCGCCCGAACTGTCGAATGATCGCAAAATAATCCACGTCGTCGATATAGCTGACCAGACATGCGTCGGCAACAACGTGGCGGTCGATCAGCGTGAGTATTTGACCGAACCGGCAAAGCGCATGACGACGTCTGCGGACCAGTCGCTGGTGGGCAGGGTGCCGGCCACGTCGATGGTGAAGATGGCGGAGTCCGACTTCCACATCTCCAGGGCATTGACCGGGTTGGCGCTGATCATGGTCAGCGTATCGCTGGCCACGGCGTTCGCCTCCTGCTGAAAGTTGAT
>DATLVT010000027.1:0-2262 GCA_035577105.1 Polyangia bacterium | reverse complement strand
GGCAAGTTTGCCACCCTCAAGAACGGTGAGCACGCGGCGCTGTTGAGGCCCTGCCATCGCTTGCGATCAAGTCCGCGCGATGTTCGGGCTTTGCCCGTGCTGTGCTTCAATCCGTTCGATCTCCGTTAGGAGTTTTGGGCGTTATATCTACTGCCCAATTTCCCAGGCGCCGTTCTGAGCCGCTGGGCCAGAACTGATATACGCACGCATCCATCCAAGCGATAGGCTCAGAATGTCGGCGAGCCCAGTCGCGTCGAACCATTCCGCGACGCCCGGCGTGCCGCCGGTGCCCGACACGCCACCCGTCCCGGCCGCGTCGTTGCCGGCGCGCGCGTCCGCTGCATCTTGCGCAGTGGCGGTCCCGCGGCCTCTATCGATTCGGCGGCGTCAGGCGAGACATTGGAAGCCACCTCGTCGATAGCGTGAGCCGACGCCGCGTCGGCCGCCCCGTCGATCACCTGCAGATCGACGCGAGACGGCTGGCATCTGAGCTGCCCGACGCACCTGCCGCAGTCAGCGCTGGCGCCAGCGACACGAGCAAACCAAACCCCAGTCGGATTCAGAAATCGTATCATCACCGCCGCATGCGAGCCGTGGTGATCAGTGAATTCGGTGGGCCCGAGGTGTTGCGCGTGGTGGAGCGGGCGCCGCCCGAGGCGGGCCGGGGCGAGGTGTTGGTGGCGGTGCGGGCGGCGGCGCTGAACCGAGCGGACCTGATCCAGCGGCGCGGCTTTTACCCGGCGCCGGCGGACGTGCCGGCGGACATTCCCGGGATGGACTTCGCCGGCGACGTGGCGGCCGTGGGTTCTGGCGTGACCGATTGGAAAGCCGGCGATCGGGTGTTTGGTCTGATAGGCGGCGGCGCGTACGCCGAGGCGTTGGTGACCAGCGCGCGCGCCTTGGCGCCGATCCCGGGCGGGCTATCGTATGTCGATGCGGCGGCGATCCCCGAGGCGTTCATCACCGCCTTCGACGCGCTGGTGACGCAGGCTGGCCTGCAGATGGGCGAATCGGTGCTGATCTCGGCGGCGGGCAGCGGTGTGGGGACCGCCGCCGTGCAGCTGGCCAACGCCCTGGGCGCGCGCGCGATTGGCACGGTCCGTACGGCCGACAAGCTCGAACGCGCCCGGGCGCTGGGCTTGCACGATGGCGTCGTCGCCGCCGACGGCCGCTTCGCCGACGCGGTGAAGGCGGCCACCGGCGGACGTGGCGCCGACGTGATACTCGAGCTGGTCGGTGGCGATTACGTCGCCGAGGATCTGGCGTGCGTCGCGCCGCAAGGACGCATCGTCGTGGTTGGCCTACTGGCCGGCGTGACGGCGTCGCTGGATCTGCGCCAGCTCCTTAATGGCCGCGTCCTGGTGCGCGGCACCGTGCTGCGCGCCCGGCCCCTGGAGGAAAAGCTGGCGGCCATGCAAGCGTTCCGGCGCCACGTGGTCCCACTGCTGGCCAGCGGCCGAATCAAACCGGTCGTCGATCGCGTCTTTCCGCTGGCGGAAGCCGCCGCCGCCCACCGCCTGCTGGAGGCGAACCAAACGTTTGGAAAGATCGTGCTCGACTGTACGGCATGATCAGGCCCTTGTTGGCTGGCCCTTCAGGTTTTTGAGGTGGCGGCGCGTCGGGACGACGGATTTCAGGGCGGCCCTGCGGTCCGCCGGGCGGCAAGACGGCGATTTCGCGCTGGTGCGGTCCCTGCAGGTTCTTGAGCGCTGTGCGTGGGGTCGAGACACTTGACGGTCCGGTGGAGCACGCCCGACACCTGAGATTGACCGCCACGCCCGACGACGGGGCGCACAGCGCCGCGTTGGTCGCCGACCTGCGCGCGCGCTCGCCCGAGGCCCGGCGGGCGCTGGTGCGGCAGTATGGCGGGTTCGTGCGCACCATCTTGATCCGGCTGCTGGGCGCGGGCGATCCCGAACGGGCCGATCTGCTGCAGGATGTTTTCCTGCGCGTGTTCGAGGGCATCGATTCCCTGCAGCGCCCGGAGGCACTGCAGGCGTGGCTGGCCCGCATCGCCGTCTTCGTCGCCCGCGAACACATCCGACGCCAGCGCCGCCGGCGCTGGCTGGTGTTCTTTGCCGAACCGCCCGACACGCCGGCGCCTGGGGCGCCGAATGAAGGGACGCGCGAGGCGGTCCGCTGCGTGTACGCGCTGCTGGATCGCCTGCCCGTCGACGAACGGCTGGTGCTGGCCCTTCATGCCTTCGAAGGCATGGAGCTGCGCGAGATCGCCCCGATGTGCGGGCTGTCGTACGCGACGGC
>DATLVT010000026.1:0-3576 GCA_035577105.1 Polyangia bacterium | reverse complement strand
CGTTTATGAGGTCGAGTCGCTTGATTGCGAGCTCAAGACACCTCGGAAGTACGGAACCTCCGGAAGCCTCGGATGGCTCTGAACTTCAACAGATTCGTCGTCATCGCTGTGACGACAACAGCTTTCTGGCGGTCATACCGGAGGGGCCACACCCGATCCCATCTCGAACTCGGAAGTTAAGACCTCCAGGGCCGATGGTACTGCAGGGGAAACCCTGTGGGAGAGTAGGTCGCCGCCAGGAATTATTTGGGAAACCCCGAGTCCGAAAAGGACTCGGGGTTTTTTTTATTCGGGACCCTCTCCCGCTCTCGACTACCTCAGAGACACTTCCGACGCGGATCGGAGGCGGGCTTTGCCCGGCGGAGACACGGCTGGCAAGACAAGATCCGCGCACGGCTCCTGTCGCGTGGGGAGGGTCCGCGGCGAGGCCCGCGCGAAGCGCGGGGGTGGGGTGGGTGGCGGGTTGGTGCCGAGTGCAGAGCTGAGGGGCCACAGGCCCCTTCCGCGCTAGAGGCCTGATCAGTTATGACGGGAAATCGATCACTTAGGCGATCAACGCCTCAACAAGATCGATCAGTTAGCTCCTTAATTGGTCACGCCTCTAGAGGGGATCGGGCTTCACCAGGCCGGGGTTGGTTTGTTCCAGCTTGGCGAGGTGGCGGCCGAAGCGTTCGGCGATGAGGTGTTCCAGGCAATAGTTGGTGCCGGCCAAGCGTTTGCGGCCGCAGCCGACCTTGCGGCAGCTGATCTTTCGTTCGCGCAGCTCGCCAAAGTGGTCCTCCAGGCGGGAGAGGCAATAGGCGCGCAGGGTGGAGGCGCGGTCGATCTCGCGCAGGCGGCGAGCGGTCACCGGTTCAGGGCGGCAGAGGATCATTCCTCCCTCCACCTCTTCGGGCCAGATGGCTAGCCAGTGGCGGCCGCAAACAGGGCATTTGCGCAGCTCTTCCCACTCGGCCAGCTCGACGACCGGCCATTCCATGACCGAGTCATCTTCAATTTTCGCCCAGGCCGGCCTGGTCATGCAGGTACAGGACGGCTCCGTTGCTGAACTCAATGCGGTCCTTTCACCGGTAATTTTGCCTACAAAACGCCGTTGATTCCACTTTTGTCCTGCCGCTGCCCCCTCCCCTGCCCTATATACTGCCGCCGCCATGGGCGAATCAGGATCAAACAATGCCCTGGACGTCCTGCGCGCGCGCGGGTTCGTGCAGCAGATCAGCGATGAGGCGGAGCTGGGACGGCGCCTGGCGGCGGGCCCAGTCACGCTGTACGCAGGCTTTGATCCGACGGCACCCAGCCTTCACGTCGGGCACTACATCCCGCTGCTTGCCATGGCTCATCTGACCAAGGCAGGGCACAAGGCCATCGCCGTTCTGGGCGGGGGCACCGCCATGGTCGGCGATCCCAGCGGCAAGACGGAGATGCGTCAGCTGGTCACCCAGGAAACCATCCAGGCGAATCGTCGCCAGATCGAACCGCAGGTCAGGCGCATCATCGGTGACAGCGCGGTGGTCGTCGACAATGGTGACTGGCTGCTACCGCTCAATTACATCGCCTTCCTGCGCGATATAGGCCGGCATTTCAGCGTCAACCGCATGCTGGCGGCCGAGGCGTACAAGATGCGCCTGGAGAAGGGGCTGTCCTTCATCGAGTTCAACTATCAGCTGCTGCAGGCGTACGATTTTCTCGTTCTCAACGAGCGGTACGGCTGTTCGTTGCAGATCGGCGGCGACGATCAGTGGGGGAACATCGTGGCCGGGATCGACCTCATCCGGCGCGTGCGTCAGGCCGAATCTTTCGGTCTGACGTTTCCGCTGCTGACGACGGCGTCGGGCGCCAAGATGGGAAAGACGGCGGCCGGGGCGGTCTGGCTGGATGGCGCGCTGACCAAGCCGTACGATTTCTATCAGTACTTCGTCAACGTCGACGACCGCGACGTGATCCGGTTTCTCAAGCTGCTGACGTTCGAAGCGCTGGACGAGATCGCCCGCTATGCGGCGCTGGAGGGCGCCGAGCTGCGCGAGGCCAAGCATGCGCTGGCCCACGGCGTGACCAGCATCGTTCATGGCGCCGCCGCGGCCGATGAGGCGCGCGATGCCGCCAAGGCTGCCTTCGGCGGTGGCGGGGCCGCCGACGCCAGCGTTCCGACCTTTTCCGTGGCGGCGGCGCAGGCGGCCTCCGGGATCAAGATCGTCGATCTTCTGGCGTCGTCGGGCCTGGCCGCGTCACGCAGCGCCGCCCGGCGGTTGATCGAGCAAGGGGGCGTCCGGTTCGGCGAGCGCAAGATCGCGTCGATCGAAGAATCGGTGACCGCCGATGACATCGGCGGCGGTTCGATGCTGTACGCCGGCAAGAAGAACCTGCGTCGCATCACGGTGCACTGAGCGCCTTGGTGGCCGGCGGTGCGCCCAGCCTGATGGACTGAAGGTCGGGAAAGCGCTGGATGACATCGTCCAGCAAGGGATCGTCCCCGCGGCGCGCCAGACCGACCACGGTCCGGCCAGCGAAACGATAGGCGCCCGACGGGGGCAGCGGCGGCGAGGCCAGGAGAAAGGCCGCCTTCGCGGCGAGGGAGGGCGGCATCAGCACGAACGATGCGGGAACGTCGGTCAGAACGAGGAACGGCGCGGACTGGCCGCCAGTCTCCAGCGCTTCCTTCACCGCGAGATCGAGGTCCTTCACGCCCGACGCCAGGTGAAAAACCTGATGGCCGCCGCGGACCCCGTCGAGCACGACGCGACGGGCGGCGTCGACGCGGGCGTCGTAGGCGACGACATCCCGATGGCGCTGCTGGGCTTGCAGGAAGCTGCAGGCCACCAGCGTTCCCCAGACCAGTACGCGAGCGGCGAAGGGGGCCTCCAGCAAGCAGCGGCCGCCCAGCCAGGCCAGGCCGACGGCAGGCAGGTAGAAATAGCGCGAGCCCACCGCCCAGTCGGCGCCCAGCAGTGGCAGCAGCGCGACGCCGGTGAAGGCCAGCGCCAGGCCGGCCGTCCGGTCGCCCGCGGTGCGCAGGCCCACCAAGGCGTTCCGCAACAGAAACGCCAGGGCGACGCAGCCGAAGCCCCAGGCCAGCGGCTCGGGCAAGACCCCGCCGCCCGTGCCGACGTGGATCAGGCCCGCCAGAAGCTGCAGGGCCTTGCCGGACAGCGGCACGCGCGCGTCGCCAGTGCCACCCCACCCGCCCAGGATGCGCCAGCGCACGACGACGAACAGCGCCGCCAGACCCACCATGGCGCTGATGGCGACCAGGGGAACGATGCGCACCCGCGACGGGCGGGGGCCCGTCGCGGCGCTGCGGCGGCTGACCAGGAACGCCAGCAACGGCAGAGCCAGGGCCGATTCCTTGCAAAGGTAGGCGACCGCGGCCAGTGCCATCGACAGGACAACGGCCCCGCCGCCGCGGGGAGAGCGCGCCAGCACGATCAAGGCGCCCAGGCTGGCCGTGGTGGCGAGCAGATCGGTGCTGGCCGAGAACCAGTAGACCGCGTCCAGATTCTGCGGCGCCAGGAAGAACAGCAGCCCGGCGACGGCGGCCGCCGCTTTCTTTTCGCCGGCCACCGTCGCCAGCACCGCGAC
>DATLVT010000025.1:0-11431 GCA_035577105.1 Polyangia bacterium | reverse complement strand
TCGAGATGTGGTTGTATTTCGAGGGCAACGAAAGCTGGAAGGCCGAACACAGCATCGTCGAGTACGGCGGCACCGGGCGCTGCGAGGCCTTCGGCATCGACGGCGGCGACAACGGAATGAAGAATCCCGTACAGTTTGATCCGTTCACGTTCAGCGCAGGCGGACCATGCAAGGGCGACGACAACAACACCATCATGCCGATGCCCCCGCGAACCGGCTGGCTGCACCTGGCCTGGGTCTATGACCCGGCCGGGACGCTGACCTACAGTGGAATGCAGAACCTGAATTTTCTCTTCACAGTCAACGGTGTCCCCCAGAACATCCCCGACAAGAAGCAGATGGGTTCGCTGCTGACCATGAAGACGCCGGTCTCCATCGGCAGCGGACAGACCACCAACAACGGCTTCACCGGCAAGATCGACGAGTTCCGGATGTGGAACGTCGCCCGTAGCGCCCAGGAGATCGCCGACAACTACAAGCTGATCCTCAAGGGTGACGAACCCGGCCTGGTCGCCTATTACCATTTCGATGACGGCACAGGCACGACCCTGAAGGACTCATCGTCGAAGCACCACGACGCCATGTTCGCGACGGGGCACCCCGCCCCCTCGTGGGTCGACTCGACCGATCTGACATTGACCTGTAAGTGAAGACAGCGGTGGAGGACCACCGCTCAATTGATCTCAGTCGGCGCCTGTTGAAAGGCGCGGAAATCCCTTCACATGCACATGACGGGACAGCTGTCCCTGCAATTTCTCTGAAGACAATTGCACGCGGCCGCGAGAGTGAATGGATCATGGAAGCCGGCCGCTGAACAGGGCACAATTCCGAGACTGCACTCAATACACTTCTCGTCACACTGGCACTGAGTGGCGCTGCTTTCCGCGCAAGCCCTGCATCGCCCGACGGCGGTATCTGGGTACATCGCCCCGCCGTCGGCCGTCTTCTCGCCGGAATTCGCATCCGCGCTGGTACCCAGGTCTGTCGGTGCTCCCAGGTCGCGAGGATCACCGCTATCTGCAGGTTGTTCTGGACCCGATTCCGGCGGCTCCCCGGCGTCCAGTTCCGGACGGGACTCCGGTGATTGCGCGTCCACCGTCGTAGCATTGGGAGTCTTCTTGCAGTTCATGAACAGGACGAGCGTCAACGCCATCGCGGGCATCGCGACTGCTGTCATGAATGCTCGATGCTCTGCCGTCATGGACATTCTTCGATTGTATCAACGCCGGGGACGCCGTCGCAAACATCTGTGCCGGGACCGCCATTGATCAGATTGACTCCAGTGGCGGCGTTGATCGTGTCATTGCCCGGACCGCCCCAGACCATGTCGTTTCCAAGACCGGCGTTGATTATGTCGTTCCCGCTACCGCCGGATATGAAATCATTGCCACCCCGACCGTCGATGATGTCATCTCCCCCTAATCCCAAGATGCAATCGCTCCCGTTGGTACCCACAATCTGATCCGAGCCGTTGGTTCCGACGATGATGCGCGTGCCCGCTGGGCAACAGGACCGGCTGTCGCCAAGGATGGCTGTGATCGTTCGCGACACCGTCGTATTGTTACCTGCGGCATCGGTCGCTGTCCAAGTGACCACCGTCTTCCCCAGCGGAAACTTTGCCGGCGCATCGCTTTTGATCATGGGTGTTCCGCAGTTGTCAGTGGCCGCGACTGTCCCCAGGTTGGGGTTGACGCAGACTGAGATGGTCTGCGAGGCAGGCACTCGAGTAAATACAGGTTTCACGTTATCTATCACGGAGATGGCTGCCTGACAGGAGTTGCTCGCTCCCTGCGGGTCCTGACAAGAGAGCGTGACAGTCGTATTACCGATGGGATAGGGACTGGCCGGAACTTGCGAGCAGTTCAGGACGCCTCCTTCCGGATCGAACGATCCATTATCAATTCCCGGGGCAGGAACGACGCCTTGGCACATCCCATTCGCGAAAACGGACACTGCCTTGCATTTGGTTACCGGAGGAAGGTTGGACTGCGAGAGCCCACCGAAGGTCCAAGCCCCTCGTCCCAGCGTGCCAACAACTATCATGTCCCTTCCCTCGGTATTGTCATATGTCAGGTCGAAGGCCAAGGTCCGTGGGAGATTGGTTCCCAAGCGCCTCCAGACGCTGGGGGTCGTCGCGGTTCCCACCGTTCCTGCGTAGACCCCGTTGCTGCTCCCCAACACCAATCGATCACTGCTTGAACCAGGCACGAAAATAAGCGACAGGAGCCGCCCCGGCGTCTGCGAACCCAGATCACCAGTAATATCGAACCAGGTCGTTCCTCCGTCAGGCGTCATGAAGACTTGATTCTGGCCGAGCACGTAAGCCCTCTTGGCGTCAATCGCTGACATGACCACATCGACGGCTCCGCCCATACCCGGGAATGCTGTTGGCGTTGCCGTCAGGGCGCCCCCCATCCCCAAGCGAACGAACACGCCCGTAGCCGCTGCCACCCATAGCGCATTGTTATCGCTGACAAGACCGTAATCGAAATCGTTGGCCCCCCCTCCCACACCAAGCTGCGCCAGCGTCGCGCCCTGGTCCAGCGATTCGAACACCGTCTGACTGCCCCCTATGACCATTCTGCTGGGTGTCACGTGATGCAACGCAAAGGGGGTCACGAACCCCAAGTTCTTGTCCACGCCATAGATGTTCAGGGGACCCATCGTTCCCGTAACGATGAGCTTCGGATTTTCAAACGGCCCTTGCTGAACGTTGTCCGGATCGAAGACCGCCCTCCTGAAATCGCCAAAACCCACCGAGCCGGTATAACGAATCGAATTCGGTGCCAAGGTGACGGCATCGACGTGGACGTCTCCCCCATCCGATCCCTCGAATTCCTTCCAAAAGAAGGAGCCACTGAATATTTGCATCGGAGTGCCGTTGTCCTGAGTCCCACCGAACAGCACGCCCGCGTGCGGGTCGAACGCAATATCGTGAAACTCGACATTGCCGAGCGTGCCATTGGCGGCCTTCCAGTCACCAGTCGCGTCCCGGGGATTGGTCCGCCGAAAGATGCCACCATCACATCCCAGGACAAGAGTCCCAGCAGCGTCGAGCGTCATCGATCTCGTATCGGCGTGGGGACCCGTGCCGTTGGCTGTTCCGCCTCCGGGTAGCTGCGCAATCGTTTTGCCGGACAGGTTAGCCCACTGTGGCGAGGGAATGGCGCCTGTTGGCGCGACGTTAGCGTCACCTCGTACCAGTCCGGCGCAGCACCCGTCGTCGATGAAGCCCGGGGCGCCATCCCCGCCGACATAGACCAGATTGGACTGCGCTGGATCCACTTTGATCGACAGATGCGTCCCAGCTTGGCCTCCCGGGCTTATTGAGATCCACTGCTGCCAGGTTCCCCCCGCTGTGTCGGCCGCGTTTCCCGTGCTATTGGCACCGGTTATCGGGTTGAGAAGAATGAACTGGTTTGGTGGAGATGGCACGTTAGGCATTCCCGGAGGAGGCGGAACTGGAGCCGCGATCCAGTCACCGTTGGCGGCCGTGTTGGCCGTCAGTCCGGCAATCCTGACGCGGACGACGTTGTTGCTCAGATTCAGGCCATGGTTCGCCACGGTGGTAATGACGATGGGCGAAGTATTGGTGGCGCCGGAGATCGCTCCCGGGGTTCCCGGCATGGCTGATGATCCTGTCGGAAAACGCGGAACGTCCATCTGAGTGAAGGTACTCCCCTGATCAGTCGTGAAGGCTACCGCCGCGACCTGGCCGACATCAGCGATCGCAATATAGATGCGACCGTCGTTGGCCACCGACATGCGCGCATGATTCGAACTTTGCAGTGCCTGCAGCACTGGCCCAGTCAAGGGTGTCGCGGTCCAACTCGCTCCGCTGTTGTTGCTGATAAAGAAGCCCCCTTGTCCAGCGGCGAAAAATCGCGTGCTGTTGTTCGGGTCAGCGACCACGTCCCAGATGCCGGTGGACGGAAATACATTCGGGAACGTGGCGCCACCGTCAGTGCTCTGGAAAATTCTTCCGTTGCGTGTCCCGACGATTATCAGGTTGCCGCTGACCACGATGCTCGAAATGTTCTGGCCAGTCAGGGACGTCTTGACGGACCAATTCGCGCCACCATCAGACGTCACATAGACTAGGCCTTGGATTCCGCTGGTTCCAAAGAAACTGCTCCGCCCGCCGGTGCCAGCCACCAGTCGCTGGTTGTTCGCCTTGTCCATGGCGAGGGCACTGATCGACAAAGATGGCAGCTGATCAGTCAGCGCGGTCCATTTTGGCCGGTCTTCCGTCGCGTTGAATGTCCGCCACACCCCGCCATTGACCGCTGCCGCGTACAGGGTATCCGCTGACGTCGGGTCGGCCACCACTGTTTCCAAGGCACCGGCGAAATCCCGGGGGTGTGGACCCGTAGCATCGGTCACGATTGGTCCCGGACCGTTCTCCGTCCAGGTCCCAGGAATGACACCGTCGGGCGCCGCGAGGATCAGCTCCTGTCGGGCGTTGGTGGCCGCGTCCGAGTTGCAGGCGCGCAATCGGATCGGACTGAAGTCTGTGAAGGTGGGCTCGTCGGTCGTCAGGCACTTGCCGGAGGCGTGCTGAAGTTTGAAAGTGCCGCTGGGCTCGGCCGTGAGGATGAATGCCGCCCGATCGTCGTTGTTTCCTGGACAGGCGTCATTGATGAGCTTTTCGCCGTCGACGACCAGGCCGATCGGCGCCTGTTCGAAGATGCAGACGACGCTGTCAGCCTGATGGATCTCGTAGCGGTTTCCAAGCACGTTTCTGAGATCCCAACGCTGGATGTGCTGCTGTGACCCGACGGGCTGCGCGGACTGGCCGAGTTCTCCGCCGATGCCGCCATTGTGCAAGAGGGCTCGAGAGGCTTTGAACTGGATAACCCGATCAAAACAACGACCGGGCCCGGCCGTATCGCAGAAAAAGTTTCCACCGACCTGAAAAGGTAGAGCCAGTTTTCCGAGCGCCGGATCACCAGGTCCGTCGGAGCAGGCGCCGACGGTCGCCAAAAAAGAGAACAGCGCGACCTGCCGGATCCTCATCACAGTCGCGTCGCTCAATGGACTCTTCGACAGTCGTGCGTTCATTGTGCCCCTTCCCTTCGACCGACACTCAGAGTGGAGAACTCTCTGTCGATATCGAAGTAACACGACACCGAAGCCGTCTGGAAGGCGAAACGCGAGTCAGCCCGGGGCAGTTTACAAATGCAAAATAGCAGTGATTACAGTCACTGCCGACTCCAGCAACGGCCCTAATAGAAAGCAATGGGAGCGCGCCGACGCGAAGGCGTCGGAATAAGGAGAGCGTCCTCACCCAACCAAGGCGACCGCTGTCTCGGTCAGTACCCGGATGAGGCCCTCATCCAGGCAATCACTCTCGTGATCTCTCGAACCTCCGGGGCGCGCTCGCCTACCAGGTGATGGTGGTGCCGGCGTTGACGTAGAAGATCCTTTGGTGCTCGCCGAGATTCCACTCCGCGTCGGCGTGCATGACGTCGATGTCGAAGTGCAGGTAGTCGGCGGCATGGAAGACGATCGCGCCCGAGACGCCGGTCTGGGTCGCAAGCACGCTGTACTTGGGGTCGCCTGTGGGGTTGTTGGGATCCGCGGTGCGCTCGACATCGGTGGGATGAATGGTGGTTCGGCCGACACCGGCGTTGAGGTCGAAATGGCTCACGACCACCTGGGCCATCACGAAGTAGCCATCGGTCATCTTGAGATTCGAATCATCGTCCTGAGCCGTCTCCCCCGGCAGCCCCGGATAGGTGAGCCCGAGTCCCTTGCCCCAGTGACCGCCGGCGGCGAGGTGAAAGCGCCCCAGTTCGACGCGGCCTCCGTAGCCCAGACCGTAAAATGCCCGCGTGAGGGCATCGGTCTTGTCCTGCTGATAGTTGTTTTGGTAGCCGCCGTTGAAGTACAGATGCGCTTTGCCCAAGCTTCCTAGCGGCTCGTCAACCGTCAGCTCAAATTCTCCGCGCGGGTACTTGGTCCGCTCGTAGCTGCCGCCGGTGACGCTGGCGGGATCGTAAAGACCGACCGACAACTGAGCGCCGGCGATAGGCGGCGTGGCATAGACGAATCCGGCGGCGAACCCGTTGGCCAGCACGCCATATCCAATCTGACCGGCGGTCGGATAGCCGCCCGAAACAAGGTCGCCGGGAAAACCCACGCCGTAGCCATGAAGGTAGAGAAAATCCGTGACCACCGCGCCGCGGTTGAATAGCACCGCGGCCTTGCCGGCCAGGAAGCTGCCCCACCCTCCCTCGATGCGGACGAAGCCCTCGCGGATGTCGGGATAGTTCAGGAAGTATTTCTTCTGCGCCTGGCTATCCACCACCGAGGTCATCGAGATGTATCCGGTAACCGTGCTTTCTCCCAGCTTCCGGCGCACGCCAAAACCGATCACGTTGCCAGTGAAGCCACTGCGCATGCGCATGGTGTCGATCTCGGACACCCGCACCATCGATGGCGTGCCGTCCTTCTTGAGCTGGTAATGCGCCGACGAAACCGCATAGCCGCTGCCGCCCGATCCAACTTTGACCTGGTGCAGTGGCATGCCGGTCTCCACGTCAAGCGTGGTGGCCTGAGGCATGCCCTCGCCCTTGGCCCAGCTGACAAAGGCGCCGATGCGCCCGGAGGTGTAGAAGTCCCATCGGTCCGCCGTCGGGCCGGAGGGAGTACCTTCAGGTGCAGCGGCAGCGGCCTTGCCGGCTTCCAGCGGGGCTTCGGCATGAGCGGTCGCGGTGATGGAAAGCGCGGCGGCGAACGCCATGCAGGGCAGTGCTATCCGTCGGGTCCTGGACGTTCGGGTCACGCGATCCCCCTGATGTTGTGGTGCGGTGGTTGGACTGCCGAGAGCGTGCCGCGTGTTAAAGCGCGGTCACGCTGGTCACGTCAACCAGCCACCACTGACCACGAGCCGGCGGGTTGGCGGCATTGGCCGGCGGCTGGGTGAAGTTGGCGTTCGTGTTCGGAATCGCCTTGGTGACCGTGGGGACGAGATTGTAGGGGCCAGCGCAGCTCTGCGCGGAGTCGGCGGCGCCGCAGTTAACGATGATGCGGCAATTGGTGTCGTACTCGATGTAATTGATGAAAGAGCCACCGGGGACGGTCAGCGATGCATCGTAGTCTATGTTGAAGGTGAAGTGCCCTTCGGCGCGGGCGCCCGGACACTGATTAATCACGTAGGTGTCTGCCGTCTGGGGCAGCGGGACATTCTGCGGACCGATCCCGACCAGGGTGGAAAGCGAAGTCGGCGTAACGGTGAAGGCGTACGTGTTCCAGTGGTCGCCGTTGTCGCGCGATCCGGCCAGCCACAGGTTGTGGGTTTGGCTAACGTTGGGCGTCTCGTTGGGATCGGTCTTGGCCGGGCCGGTGCCGCCAACGTAGGTCTTGCATTCCACCACACCGTAAAAGTGCAGGTTCACCTTGTACATCTTGCCCATGGTGATCCCCGGGCCGGTCAGCTGCCAGTGCTTCTCCTTGAAGACCTTTTGCTGGCCCTGGACATCGCTGGTCGTGCAGTTGACCTGCAAACCGTCCGAACCCTGAGGCGGCCCATTGGCCACGTCGTTGTTGAGGTAGCCGTCCATTCCTGAAAGGACGTTGTTGCAGTCGAACTGGTCGGCGCTGGGCGTGCAGATGCTGGTCGCCGGCGCGCCGCCGCTGCCCCCGCTGCCGCCACCGGTCTCGGGCGCGACCTCGGCAGGCCCGTCGATGGTGGTGCCGCCGCTGCCGGTGGACCCGCCTGATCCGGGCGTGGCGCCGCCGCTGCCTGTGGACCCGCCCGATCCGGGAGTGGCGCCGCCGCTCCCGCCAGCGTCCACCCTGATGATCTCGGTGGGCGCGTTGCTACACCCCAACCCCCCCCCGACCGAAATGGCAACCAGGGCTGTGGCATTGACCAGCGCGCGTTTCATTGGAGACCTCCTAGAGGGGGGCTGATGTCTGAGGCGCCGTGGTGGACATTAGGTGGCGCCTGAGGAATTGATACCGTTAACATCACGGCAAATGCAAGACAAACGTTGCCACCAGCGATCAGCCCAGGGGACGTTGGCCGGACGCGGGGATAGGTGCGTCGAATCCTGTATTTCAGGTCAGAAAACAAATCAAAATGCAACGTCACCTGAAACCGGTGGACAGCCTAACGCGGCACGGAGTACCGGACCACATCGTTTCGCAGCGTGAACAAAATGAGGGTGGCGACAACCACCAGACCGACGGATTTGACGGCACACGGCCCGGCGCCCGCCGCCTCGCAATCAGGCTAGCTGGTGGGCTGCACCGGGACCGGCGTTGCCTCGCCTGGTTCGTTCCCTGGCCCGACGTTCTGAGCAAACTCACGTTCGACACGCCGGATATGGCGGTGCATGGCCTTGCGCGCCGCCGCAGGAGAGCGTTCGCGCAGAGCTCGCAAGATCTCGCGGTGATCGGCGATCACGGCGGCGCGCAGCGCGGGCGATTGAAAATGCCGCTCCAGCTTTCGCCACATCGGTCCCCGGCGCATGTCCCAGTAATGGCGGACCGTCTGCACCAACGCGCCGTTGTGCGTGGCCTCGGCGATCCCCACATGGAACCGGCGATCGCGATCGTCATCCTCAGGCGAGCCAGGCGTCATCCCTTCCATCGCGTCGATGGTGTGCTCCAGCTCGGTCAGCGCCGCGTCGTCGATGCTCTCCGCCGCCTCCGCCGCCACCTCTCCCTCGACGATCCGCCGCGCCTTCAACAGTTCGAAGGGTCCCGGCCCGCCGTCCCCCGCCTCGAACAGCGGCTGACCGGCGCCGGGAACGCGGGACACATAGATACCGGAGCCGATCCGCACCTCGACCAGGCCGGCCAGCTCCAGCGCGATGATGGCCTCCCGCACCGAGGTGCGCGAGACTTTCAACTGCGCGGCCATGTCGCGCTCCGGCGGAAGGCGCGCCCCCAGGGGGTACTGGCCGGAGGCAAGCAGATCGCGGATCTGTTCGGCGATTTGCCGGTATAGACGCCGTGTGCCAAGGGGCTGAAATTGCATCATCATCAGCAACCACTCAGCTGCTGGACCACTCTTGATCGCATGCCACAGTAGACGTTGAACTGGGTGCGGGCAGGCAGATGTCGGTCAGATCTATGATCGATCCCGAAGATTTGTAGGCCAATCGAACTTCTTCAGGCGAGGCCTTCTTTTCTTGACCTACTCTGCAGCCATCGCGGTACACGCTGGATTTTTGTGACCTTCAGCGGCCTACGTTAGTGTGGTCGGCCAGGAGGCCTGAAGCGATGAGCGGTGACGTCTTGCGAGGGATCGTGCTGGCGGGAGGAACCGGCTCGCGTCTGTTTCCGCTGACCAAGGTGACGAACAAACACCTCCTGCCCGTGGGCCGCGAACCGATGATCTTTCACCCGGTGCGCAAGCTGGTGCAGGCGGGCATTCGCGAGGTCCTCATCGTGACCGGCACCGATCACATGGGCGATGTCGTGGGACTGCTCGGCAGCGGCAAGGACTTTGGTTGCGAGTTCACGTACCGGGTTCAGGACGAGGCGGGCGGCATCGCGCAAGCGCTGGGCCTGGCCCTTCGTTTCGGTCGAGGCGGACGCCTGGCGGTGATCCTGGGCGACAACATTTTCGAATCGTCGATCGCCGGATTCGCCGACGCCTTCCGACGACAGGGCAGCGGCGCCAAGATCTTGGTGAAGGAAGTGCCCGACCCGGGGCGATACGGCGTCGCCATCACCGACGGTTCGCGGGTGGTGGGCATCGTGGAAAAACCCAAGCAGCCCCCCAGCAGCCTGGCCGTCACCGGCGTCTATTTTTATGACGAGACGGTGTTCGACGTGATCAGCCAGCTGAAGCCTTCCGGTCGCGGCGAGCTGGAGATAACCGACGTCAACAACGCCTATATCGCCCGCGGCGATCTGACCTTCGACGTCCTGCCGGGCTGGTGGACCGACGCAGGCACCTTCGAATCCTTGCGCCACGCCAACGCGCTGATGGAAGGCGCCCCGACCGCAGGCGCAGGCGCCCCGAGCAGACCGGGCCGTTAGGCATCCGGGCGCTGGCGGTTACGGCGTCGGTTTGCGTGGACGGCCACGTCCGGGACGCCCCACTGACGTGCTGGCCGCCCAGTTGGTGCGGCGCTTTCGGCCCGGCTGCTCCGTGCCCGTCAATCCCCGCTCAGCGCGCTCGGCCGCCTCGCGCGCTGCCTGCTGCGCCACGATGGCGGCTCTCTTGTCTTCTGCTTTCCCCATTAGCTCCCTCGGGTTCCGAACGGCGCCGGCACCATAGCACGGATTCCTCTCGCAGCCGCACTCGCCTGCGGGAGATCAGGGAGCGGCCAGGACGTCGGGCGGTGGACGGCGCAGGTCCCAGATCAGGCCGGCGCGGGCCAGCAGCCACAAGAAGTAATACGTCACGTCGATCTGCCACCAGAGAAATCCCTGGTTGGCCGAGCTGGGGTAATGGTGGTGGTTGTTGTGCCATCCCTCCCCTGTCGTGATCACCGCCAGCAGCCAGTTGTTGCGCGAATCATCGCTGGTCGCGTAGCGCCGCCGTCCGAAGAGGTGCGCCAGCGAATTGATGGAAAACGAGCCGTGCCAGACCAGCACGGAGGAGACCAGGAAGCCCCACACGAACGCGTGTCCGCCGCCGATGAGCAGAAAGGCCAGCCCCAGCAGCGCGATGGGAAGAATCGAGATGCCCGCTCGGTCGAGGAAGCGCAGCTCGGGGAACTTCATCAGATCCTTCACCAGCGCCGGGTCGGCGTCATTCCAGTCGTTCTTGAACAGCCACCCGACGTGCGAGTACCAGAAACCGCGCAGCTTGGCCGAGTGGATGTCGCGCGACGTATCGGAGTGTTTATGGTGCCAGCGATGATGGCTGGCCCACCAGATCACGCCTTTCTGTCCGGCGGTCTGCGCGCCCAGGGCCAGCAGGAACTGCATGACCCGTGACGTCTTGAAGGCCCGGTGCGAAAAATACCGGTGGTAGGCCGCGGTCACCACCACCATGCGAACGAAATAAGACGCCAGCGCCAGCAGCACCCCGCCCCAGGACCAGAAGGCGATCATGCCGATGATGGCCGCCAGGTGAACCAGGGCGAACAGCACGGTGGTCAGTCGAAAATAGCCGCGCCAGCCCGCCACGTCGGGGGTGTCGGAGGCGGCCGGGGGAGCAACAGCGAGAGAACTTGCTATCAGTGACACCCCTTATTTATGACCGGGTGTGTGTCAGCGCCCGGTCATCTTCCCTGCATCACCCTGTCAGGCGCCGACGACGACATCCGCGGGCCTGCCGGACAAGGTGAGCCGCGCGCCTTCACGGCGCGGACCCCAAAGAGGCGGATCCGCGGGATGGCGCTGCCGTCGAGCGTCGAGCGTCGAGCGTCGTCGGTGATCAGGCGCGCGAGCGCTGCCCGCGATGCCGACGGCGGCTGACGAGCAGCAGCGCCACCACCAGCAGAGGAGCCGCGGCGACGTC
>DATLVT010000024.1:0-2746 GCA_035577105.1 Polyangia bacterium | reverse complement strand
ATCGCCGCTTTCGAAGCACGGCCGCTTCTGCCGCGATGACGTTCGTGCGCGCCTGGCGCTGGTGTCCTGGTCTGCCTGGGCGACTCGCGTAGCGGGAATCACAGTGAAACCTGGAAGTATCAGGTACGCCGTCAGGAGGTTCCGCATGAGCCTGGATATCCGGGAGGAAGCCCCTACCCCCGCCGCGCTGTCTGAGTATGCGGCCATCTCCATCGCCTTCGTGGTCGACCGGGTCTTGGAGGTCAGGCTTCTCGATGGCGGCCTGGGCGGCATGTCACTGCCACAGACCGCCGTCACCGACCCGTATGTGAAGGACTACGACGCCCTCGAAGGCGCGGGGCCGCAGTGCTGGCCGGGACGCTTTGACGTGACGAACTGGGCACTCATCGGCGCCCGCCGGAACGGCGCGAGCGTCGGCGGTGCCGTGATCGCCACCAGGACCCCTGGTCTTCACATGCTTGGCGGCCGGGACGACGTCGCCGTACTGTGGGACATCCGGGTATCGCCGCGGGAACGGGGCGGGGGCATCGGGTCGGCGCTGTTCCGGGCCGCCGAGGACTGGGCCGACGCCCGCGGCTTCCGGTGGCTCAAGATCGAGACTCAGAACGTCAACGTTCCGGCCTGCCGCTTCTACCAGAAGATGGGCTGCACCCTGGGCGCCATCGACCGGTTCGCCTATCCCAACCAGCCAGCCGAGGCGCGGCTGCTGTGGTGGAAGGCCCTGGCACCGCCCGACACGAACTCCAGCTGACCTGACCTCCGCCCTCAACCACAAGCTTGTGCTCGCTTCCCCGTAAGCCAGCACATCGGCGACCAATCCGGGTTGGCTTCAAAGCCTATGCCGCTCATGACGAATAGCGTGCGGCGTGGCCCTTATGCCTATGCGCCGACCTGTATATCCGCACCGTAACAACGCATGTCACTTCCTTTGGTCGTACCGGGACCGTGTCGATCGCCGAATTCGGCGCATACAGCACCGGAATGATCGCGACAAAGCGTGATGGCGTTATGGGTTGCCTTTCGGAGCACCTCGTGGGAAAACTGGGCTAAGCCGCCGCTATGGCGGTACTGGTCGGCGGAAGGAACGCTAGTGGTAGCCCGCCACGACGCGACCGGGGGAAACCCAGCCGCCTGGGCATCGATGACCAGCTTCACGCAGGTCAGGTCCGTCATCCGTTCGGCTCTTTCGTCGCCGTGGACGGTTATCCACATCACCAGGCCTGAAGACTGGCCGGTTATGCCGGCTGAGCGGGCCGGGTTCATGCTCAAGCCGGCCGGGTTCTTCGACCGGAACCCGGCGCTCGACGTGGCGCCCGGCCCGTCCGGGCACTGCTAGTCCACCCATCAGGAGGAGCCAGGCATGGACGACACCTCAGCAAATGCCACGGCCGTCGACGCCGACGCCGCCGAACCCCAGGAACACGGCAACCGGCTGGCCCGCAACGCGCTGGGCCTGGCCGGGAACATCGGGATCGCGCTCGGCTCGTCCGCGTCCACCGCGTCCGTCGCGCTGACCCTGGCCGCCATCGTCGCCGCCAGCTCGTTCGCCAGCCCGATCGCGATCTTGATCTGCGGGCTGCCGATGCTCGCGATCGCGGCGGCGTTCCGCCGGCTGAACCGCTGGCGGGTGAACTGCGGCGCCACCTACGCCTGGGGCGGCCGGGCCATCTCCCCCTACTTCGGGTTCATCGTCGGGTGGATCACCATCTTGGCGTACGTCGTCGGGGTGGTCTCGATCTCGCTGCCGATCGGCCCGTACGTCGTGTCCTTGTTCGGCAACTCCAGCAGCCGGCCCGCCGAGGCCGTCGTCGGGTTCATCGCGGTCGTGCTGGCCACCGTCATCGCCTACATCGGGATCAAGCTGACAGCGTGGACCCAGTGGGTCCTGATCGCGATCGAGTACACCGGGGTCGGCATCCTCGCCATCTGGTGCCTGGTCGCGGTCTTCAGCCACAACCCGCACTCGGTGCCGTTCAGCTGGAGCTGGTTCTCCTGGAGCAGCATGGGCGGCATCAACGGCTTCATCGGCGCCTCGCTGATCGCGGTCTACATGTTCAGCGGCTGGGACACCGGGATCCTGGTCAACGAGGAGACCTCCGACGCCCGGGAAAAGCCCGGCCAGTCCGTGGTCACCTCGGTCATCGTGCTCGCGCTGATGTACGCGTTCTTGACCTTCGCCCTGCAAGGCGCCGTCCACACCAAGGACCTGGAAGCCAACGGCGACAACGCGCTGTCCTACATCGCCCAGGTGATCTCCGGCTCCGCGCTGGCCAAGTACATGATCCTGGCCGTGGCCCTGTCCGCCCTGGGATCAACCCTCGCCAGCCTCGTATCCGGCGTCCGGGTGACCTTCGCGATGGGCTCCGACGGCGTGCTGCCGCGGGCGTTCGGCCGGACCGACGCGCGGTTCAAGACCCCCGTCCTGGCCACCGTCATCATCGGCGTCATCGCCTCCATCGGGGTCTGGCTCTACACCTTCGGCTCCTCCTCCGTCGTGGACTCCTTCGACACCGTCGTCAGCGTCGACGGGCTCCTGTTCGCCGTCTACTACGCCCTGACCGGCATCGCGACCGCCGTCTACTACCGCAAGCTCGCCAGCACCAGCGCCTGGAACATCATCCACATCGCGGTGTTCCCCCTCGCCGCCGCCGGATTCCTCGCCTACATCGTCGTCCGCTCCGTCGAAGGACTCGGCGGCTGGACCGGCCGGGACCTCGTCTCCCTCTACATCATGCTCGGCATCGGC
>DATLVT010000023.1:0-11141 GCA_035577105.1 Polyangia bacterium | reverse complement strand
CCGGTGGTGACGATCTTGTTGCCGTTGAACGAATAGCAGCCCAGCAGGCCGATGGTTCCGGCCTGGCGCTCTTGCAGCGGTCCGGACGCGAACCGTGAGCCCAGCGCCTCGGTGGCGTCTTCGATCAGGGCCAGGTCGTGCTGGGCGGCCAGGGCAGCCAGCGCCGTCATGTCGGCGGGATGGCCAAAGACGTGGACGACGATCAGGGCCGAGACGCGGGCGCCCGTGGCGCGGTGGACGAGGCGGCCGTCCTGGCGGTGGCATTCCTCCTCGCAGAAGGCCCGCACCTTGGCCGGGTCCATGTTCAGCGATTCGTCGCAGTCCATGAACACCGGGCTGGCCTGCGCATAGCGCACGGTGTTCACCGGCGCGATGAAGGTCAGCGTGGGGACCAGGACCAGGTCGCCAGGTTGCACGCCAGCCAGCAACAGGGACACGTGCAGGGCAGCGGTGCCGTTCACGCAGGCGACGGCGTGGCGCGCGCCGGACAGCTCGACGAATTTCTTTTCAAAGCGGTCGACAAAGCCGCCGGCGCTGGAGACCCACCCGCTGGCGATGCACTCGCTGACATAGTCGAGCTCCTTGCCGCGCAAGACCGGGACGGACAGCGGGATGAACGTCATGGCGTGGGGACGTCTCTTCGGGGCGGGCCGTCACACATGGAGGCCGTCACACATGGAGAAACGACGGGTTGTAAAGCGCCAGGTGCGTCTTCAGCCAGGCGGCGGTCTGGCGCAGCCCGGCCTCCAGCGACGTGCGCGGCTGCCAGTCCAGAAGCGATCGGGCCAGGCTGTTGTCGGATTGCAGCACCAGGACCTCGCTGGCGTCGGGGCGCAGCCGGCGCTGATCGCTGACCGCCGTCGCGCGGACGCCCACCGCGTCGCACGCCTGCTGGAACAGCTCCTCGATCGACACCGCCGTCCCGGTGCCAAGCTGGATGGTCCGCCCCTCGATGCCCGGGGTCCGACCGGCGGCGACAAACCCCGCCACGGTGTCGTCGACGAACGTCAGATCGCGGCGGGTGTCCAGGCGCCCCAGCGCGATCTCGCGCTGCCCGGAGAGCAGCTGGGCCAGGATGGTCGGCAGCACGGCGCGCGTCGACTGCCGCGGTCCGTAGGTGTTGAACGGGCGGAGGACCATCACCGGCGTGCCAAAGCTGGCGTGATGGGCCAGCGCCAGCTGGTCGGCCGCCACCTTGGTCGCCGCGTAGGGAGACTGCGCGTGCAAGGGGTGGCTCTCGACGATGGGCAGCGTGGCCGGCGTGCCGTAGACCTCGCTGGTCGACGTCTGGACCACGCGCGCCACGCGGTGACGGCGCGCCGCCTCCAGCACGTTCAACGTGCCGCTGATGTTGGTGTCGACGAACGACTGAGGCGCCGCGTACGAGTAGGGGATGGCGATCAGCGCCGCCAGGTGAAAGACCACGTCGACCCCTTCCGTCGCGGCGTCGACGAAGCGCGCGTCGCGCACGTCGCCCAGGCGAACGTCCAGCGCCGCCCTGGTGGCAGGCGCCGCCTGGTCAAGCCAGCCCCACGAGCCCTGCGAGTTGTACAGACAGAACGCGCGCACCTTGGCCCCCTCGGCCACCAGCCGTTCGGCCAGATGGCTTCCGATGAAGCCGTCCGCCCCCGTCACCAAGACCGTCGTGTTCGCGTAGGTCACCGGGTCTCCGTCTTCAAACGTGAGACAGCAGGCGCACGCCCAGCGCGCGCGCCTGGGCCACCACGTCCTCGCTGTAACCGATGCGCCCCATCGCCTTGAACTCGTGGAACTTGGTCTTCAGGAAGTTGAAGTAGTCCATGTACTGATCGACGTACTGGTTGTCCGGCATGGCGGCCATGGCGAACATGAACTTTCGTTTCTCGGGCGGCAGAGGCGGCGGCGGGGCGTCGTACAGGTTGCTGGGGCGGGGGATGGTGCTCGGCCATCGCCCGGCGTGATCCAGCTTGTCGTTGAACACCACCAGATCGCCGGCGTGGCTGGGGACCATATAGAACGATTCCTTGGGATAGGCCGGATCGCCGAGCTTGTGGCTGCGCCCGTGGGTGGCCGGGTTGTCCTGGTGGCGATAGCGATCCTCTTCCTTGTGCGAGCCGGGGACCACCTCCAGCCCGCCGCCCAGCTCGGGGTCGTTGTCCTGCAGGTAGATCAGCGTCACCGCGCAGACGTAGTCGGGGGCGCGGTGAAAGTTGTAGCCGAACCGTTCAAAACCGTGCGTGTCCTTGTGCCACCCGGAATAGCGGGAATGGGTGGCCGTGTTGTCGGGCAAAAGGGCGATCTTGTCGCCCAGCAGCAGATGCAGCGGCTCCATCACCTTGGGCTGCAGGATCATCTCTCGCAGCTTGGGATAGCGGGCCAGCATGTGCGTGCGGACCATCTCGGAATCGCCCCACGACGGGTCAGGCGGCTGGTTGAACATGGCCGTCAGCTCGGCGCGGGCGGCGGTCACCTGCTGATCGTCCAGCACCTTGCCGAAGATGGCGAACCCGGAGGCGTTGAAGGTGGTCTTCTCGTAAAGCTCAGGCATCGCGCTCATGACGGCTCCCCTTCTGACGGCCGCAACCGTGGCCGGATCATCATATCGACTCTCTCAACAACATGAACGCTTCGGCGGCCTTGAATCCGGACGTGGCGCCGCGCAGGTCGGCCAGGGCGCGGACGGCGCGGGCGCTGCGCGGGAAGGGGAAGTCCCCGGTTTCGCCGCGGTACAGCTCGAGAACGGCGATCTTCTCTTCGAGGAAAGCCGCCGCGTCGATGAACACGTTCGGACGGAAGCCGACCGAGCCGGGATCCAGGTTGGCGTCCGACTCTGAAAGTGTCTCGTAGCTGAGCACGCGCCGCACGAAGGGCGCCCGGAACCATTTGCAGCAGGCCATGGCGGCGTCGAAGGCCACCCGGTGATCGGTGTGGGCGTCGCCGGGGAAGGGAAGATAGACGGTTGACGGTCGCAGCCGCTGAAAGACCTCGCTCATGCGCGACACCACCTCGCGCATGGGCAAGGTGTCCAGCATCATGGTGGGCAGGGCCAGCGCGCTCTGCGAGGCGAACTGATAGCGGCCGGCCACCGCCTTGATCTCGCCCTGGCGGCGGGCCATCTGTTCGGGCGTGTGCCCCAGTTCGGCGCGCATCTCGGTGACGATCACCCAGTGGATGGCGTGGCCTTCGGCTTTGTGGCGCAGCAGGGTCGCGCCGCAGCCCAACGTCTCGTCGTCGGGATGAGGGGCGACCACCAGGACGTCGGTCATAGATAGCTCCCCACGGCGGGCAACGCCGGAAACTCGTGCTCGTCGACGACGATGGCGTCCTGGCCGCATTTGACGATGGGCGCCGACCGGTCGTGACCGAGGACCTTGCCTGGTTCGCAGTTCTCGAACCCGCGACCATCGGCGGGCCGGGTTCTCCAGATCTTGATCTCGTTGCCAGCCCACAGGCAGTGGGCGCCGACGTAAGGACGGCCGAGGGCCCGCACCAGGTTGTGGATGGACTGGGCCGACATCCGCCAGTCCACCTCTCCGTCCCGCTTGCCCCGTTTGCGCCAGACGTTGGCCTGGCTGTGATCCTGGGGCGTCCGCGGGAAGTGCCCGCTGGCCAGCTGGGCGGTGAACTCGTTGAGCTGCAGCAGTGACACCGCGATCAAGCGCCGGTAGAGCGTGCCGGCGTCGTCCGAGGGCAGGATCTCCAGAAAGCGCTGGCTGAGGATGTCGCCGGAATCAGCGCCGTCATCCATGAAGAAAAATGTCGAGGCGGTCCGGCCCAGGCCCAGCGCCAGCGCCCAGGTGATGGGGTGGCGTCCCCGGTTCTGGGGCAGCGCCGCCGGGTGATAGCCCACCACGCCCAGGCGGGCCAGGCCCAAGATCCCCGGCTTGAGCAGGTACGACCAACCGAAACAGAAGATCACGTCGGGGTGTCGGGCCGCGATCCACTCGGCCATGGCGGCCTGGTCGTTTCCTTCGGCGACAAAGCTGGGGATGCCCGCCGACGACGCCGCTCCTTCCAGCGAGACGAAATCGGCGTTGAACGGCGACGCGCGGCGGGTGACCACGCCGACCACCGTGCCGAGGCGGGCATCGAGGACGTGGCGCAGCGTCGCCGCGCTGAATTCCACGCAGCCGATGAAGACGATGTTCATGCCCGCACGTCCAGATCGAAGAAACGTTTCATGATGACGCCGCCGAGCTCGGCGGTCTTCAGCACGGTCATGATCTGCTGGGCGACGTTGGTTCCATGATAGGGCGACGTGAATGTTTGCAGGACGGTCTTGAACTGGGGCGCCAGGGCCGTGGCGATGGCACTGGCGATGTCGTCGGCGGATTCGTCGCAGTCGATCACCGACGCCGCCTTCAGCCGCCCGCGCTGGCGCGGCCCGATGTTGACGGTGGGCTTGCGAAATTCGGGGACCTCGATGAGGCCGCTGGACGAATTGCCGATGACGGCATCCACCAGCTTGATCGCGCTCAGGTAGCGTCGTTGCCCCAGTGACGTCACGGCGATGGCCCGTCCTGGTCTGGACGCGCAATAGCGGTCGATCTGTTCGCCGATGATGCGTCCGTCGGTGTCGGCGTTGGGCTTGGTGAAGATGACGTGGGCGGCCGGGAACCTGTCGAGGGCGGCAAGCAGCGCCGCCAGCGCCTCGGTGGGCGCGGCCCGGCTGAGTGTCACCGGGTGGTACGTCACCAGAAAATTGACGGCGCCCAGCGCGAACCCCAGCTCGCGTTCCAGGCCCGCCCGATCCAGAAGCGCCATGCCGCGAATGACGTCATGACCGATGGCGCCGACGTTGAACACGCGGTCGGGGCTTTCACCCAGCTGGATGACCCGGCGCCGGTGGGGCTCGGCGCTGGTGAAGTGAAAATGCGCCATCTTGGTGATGGCGTGGCGGATAGCATCGTCGATGAGGCCCTCGGTGATCTCGCCGCCGTGGATGTGGCCGATGGGAAGGCGGGCCACCAGCGCAGCCTGCGCGGCGGCGAACATCTCGAAGCGATCGCCGAGCAGCACGACGACGTCAGGGCGCAAGCTCTCGAAGGCGTCGGCGAAACCGATCACGCCGACGCCGATCGATTTGGCGATGCCAGCGGGAGAGTCGGACGACAGAAGCATGGCCACCTTCCGGGCGATGGGAAACCCGTCGGCCTCGATCACGGCGGCGGTGGAACCGAACTCTGGTGACAGGTGCATGCCCGTGACCACCAGCTGCAGGACGCAGGCGGGGTCCTGAACCAGCAGGCTGAGCAGCGGGTGAATGAGCCCGTACTCCGCGCGGCTCCCGGTCACCACACAGATTTTTCGGGTCACGGGCATGTTGGATTGAGCCGGCACAAATCCCGACGGCGACGGCGCCCAAAGATTGACGCCCCGCGATTTTATGCGACGATCGCACGGCGAGGCAAGAACGGACGCGCCCCAAAGTCAGCCAAAGGCGGAAGCGATCGCATGAAACCGAATGACGGAAATCGCGCGGTTCTTCGTGCCGCCATCGTCGGGCTGGGGCAGGTGGGTTCGCGTTTCGACGAGGAGCCTCGGCCGTCGATCTGGTCCCACGCCGGGGCCTACCTGGCGCTGCCCGATGACTACCTCCTGGTGGGCGGCGCCGATCCGACCGAGGAACAACGGGCGCGATTCGGGCGACGCTGTCCGACCGCCCGACTGTTCGCCGATCCGGTGGCGATGGTGGCAGAGGTGCAACCGCACGTGCTCAGCGTCTGCACGCCACCGTCGGGGCGGGCCGCTCTGGTAGAGCGTCTGCTGGATGCCTGGCGGCCCAAGGTCCTCATCTGCGAAAAGCCGCTGGAGCTGGACGGCGATCAGCGCCGCCAGCTGGTCTCCCGCTGTGCCGCCGCCGGCGTGTCCCTGCTGGTGAACTATGTCCGTCGCTATCAAAGCACCTACCACCGGGCGCGTCAGGCGATCGCCGAGGGGCAGCTTGGGCGGATCGTCTCCATCAGCGTGCGCGCCCCGAACCGACTGTGGTCAATCGGCTCGCACGCGGTGAACCTGCTTGCGTACCTTGCCGGAGAACTCCCCACGTCGTGGTCGGTGATGCCACTGCCAGCTCTGGCCGAGACCGGCGAGCCGGCGGCCGATGCTCTCTTTCGGTTCGAAAGCGGCGCCGTCGGCTCTCTGCTGACCATGGGCAAGCGAGACGTCCTCATCTTCGAGGCCGACGTCGTGGGCGAGCAAGGGCGCCTGATGGTGACCGACAACGGAGATCACGTGGTGGTGACCCTCTTCGAGACGTCGCCTTCCTTCGTCGGCTACCGGGTACCCGGTGTCGAACGGACCATCGCCGCCGGCGACCCGGCGCAGTCGCCCTTCGTGGCGCTGATCAAGGAAGCGGCGGCGCTGGCCCACGGCGGTGGGCCCATCCGCTCTGACGGACAGACCGCGCTGGGGACGGAATCGATCGTTGAAGCGATCATCGCGTCCTGCCGAAGAGAACCGATATGAGCAACCCGGCGACAGCGGCGACCACCGCCACGGCAGCTATCCTGGGCGGCAGCCCGCTTCGCACCAGGCCCTTCACGGTGGGGCCGATGGTGGGCAAGGAAGAAGAAACCTTGCTGATCGAGGCGGTCCGCAAGCACAACTTTTCCCGCTACGTCGGGGCCAGCAGCGCGGACATCGACACGGTTCTGCGCATGCCCAGCGTCGAGGCCGCCGCGATTCGCGCGGACTGGCATTTCCTGGGCGGCGAGAACGTCCGTCTCTTCGGGGCGGACTTCGCCAAGGAATTCGGCGTGAAGTTCGCCATTCCCATCAACTCGGCCACCAGCGGGTTGTCGGCGGCGCTGGCCGCGGCCGGGGTGGCGCCGGGTGACGAGGTGATAGTCCCCGCCATCTCGTTTTCCGCGACCGGTTCGGCGGTGCTGTTGTTTGGCGCGATCCCGGTGTTCGTCGATGTCGACCCGCGGACCTTCTGCCTGGACCCGGCCGCGGTGGAGGCCGCCATCACCCCGCGCACCAGGGCCATCTTGCCGGTGCACCTGCTGGGCAATGCCTGCGACATGACCCGGCTGATGACGCTGGCCGCGAAGCACCGGCTGGCCGTCGTCGAGGACTGCGCCCAGGCGCCAGGCGTCAAGGTGGGCGGCCGTTACGTGGGCACCATCGGGTCGGCGGGCGTGTTCAGTTTTCAGCAGTCGAAGAACATCATGACCGGCGAAGGGGGCATGGTCGTCACCGACGACCCGGAAATCGCGCGCAAGGTCCGCCTCATCTTGAACCATGGCGAGACGGTGCTGGACGAACGCCACACCGACGACGAGATCGCCAACGTCATCGGCTGCAACTTTCGCATGACCGAGCTGGCGGCGGCGGTGGGGCGCGCCCAGCTTCCCAAGTTGCGGCTGGTCAATGAATGGCGGATGGCGAACTATCGCACGCTGGTGACGGCCCTGGCCGATCTGCCCTGGCTGACGCCGCCGTACATCCCCGGCGACGTGGACTATGTCTGCCACGCTCTGGCCTTTCTTTACGACGCCAGGAAGGCCGGTTGCCCGCGCGACGTCTTTGCGGCCGCCGTCCGCGCCGAGGGGATCCCGGTTGGCACCGGATACGTCCGGCCCATGTACGAGAGTCCGACGTTCCTGCGCCGCATCGCCCTGGGCACGCACGGCTGGCCCTGGACCGCTGGCGCCACCCCCAGCCCGGTCACGTACCGGAAAGGACAGTGCCCGGTGGCGGAATCGCTGCTGGCCGAGCAGTTCATCTGGGTCTATCACGTGGCCCATCCCTCGACGAAGGAAGACATGCTGGACGTCGCCGCCGGCTTTCACAAGGTGGCGGCGCACCTACCCCAGATTGCGGCGCGCGCGGCCGAGATTCAGGGGACCAAGCTGGCGGCGCGCTCCCAGGGGCGGATCCTATGAGTGGCATGAAGCATTCCAGTCATTCCGTGGCCATCGTTCACGCGCGCGGCGGTTCGCGGCGCATCCCCTTCAAGAACGTCAAGCTGCTGGTGGGCAAGCCGCTGGTCGCCTGGTGCATTGAAGCGGCGAAGGCCAGCGGCATCGATCGGGTCATCGTCTCGACCGATCACGACGGGATCGCCGAGGCGGCGCTGGCCGCGGGGGCGGATGTTCCCTTTCGCCGACCAGCCGACATCTCGGAAGACGTTCCCTCCGAGCTGGTCACCCAGCACGGCATCCTGTTTCACGAGCGCGAGACCGGCAAGAAGGTGGACATCTGTGTGACCATCCAGCCCACGACGCCGTTCATCCGCGGCAGCGACATGGACAGCGGCCTGCAGATGCTGGAGAGCAATCCCACCTTTGATTCGGTGATCAGCGTCGGTCCGGTGCAACATCCGCCCGAGTGGATGTACCGGCGCGCCGCCAGCGGCGCGCTGACGTCGTATCGCGGCGTCCTTATTCAGGGCGACATGGGCGTCAGCCAGAAGCTGGAACCCCTCTTCTGTCCGAATGGCGGGTTTTACGCCACCCGGCGCCAGACGCTGTTCGAAAAGAGCCTGCTCATCGGCGAGAGACCGGGGGCGGTGGTGATGAGCCGCCTGCGCTCCGTCGACATCGACGACCCCATCGATTTCCTGCTGGCCGAGGTCGTCGCCGCCGAGCTGGCGAAGAATCCAGATCTCTAGGTCGACCTGGAGAGGGCGGGCCAGGAATGGGCCAGGAATGGGCTAGGAAGCGACGCGCAGCTTGCGTCGTGCCGGGACCACCGGCGCGGTCGCGGCCGTCGCCGAGGCGATGGGGATGGGGACTTGCGTCTTGTACTCGGGGGCCTTGAACAGGGTCGACGGCGCGCCGTCCGCGATGCCGTGGTGCTTGCGCCAGATCTGTTCGTACTCGGTGATGCGGCGGTAGTCGAACTGCAGCATCATCTCGCGCAGACCCAGCAGCTCGACGGCGTTGAAGTTGTGCGACAGGACGGCGGTGATGCGGGTGGCGTCACCCAGGTCCAGCACGAACGACTCCAGGTTGCCGCCGTACTGCTGCTCGATGTCCTTGCGGTAGACGGTGAACCACTCTGACCCCGGGTACGGCGTGGCGAAGAATGGCTTGCAGACGATCCCCAGCGTCTTCCAGGCGTCGATGTTCTGGCGGAGCGAATCAAAATCCTCGTTGGGAAACCCGATGATCTGGGCCGGGATGGGGCGGATGCCCGCCTCGATGGTCCAGAAGAAGCTGCGAATGTTCGTGGTCGGCGTGGCGCCCTTGCCGATGGTCTTCATGACATGCGGGGCGAAGGTTTCGTACCCGTACACCAGGTGCGAGCAGCCGACGGAGCGCATCTCCTTCAAGATCTCCGGGTTGCACAGCGTGGCGTGGCTGGTCCCCGACCAGTGAACGCCGGTCCACTCCTCGGGGCGTTCCGGGCGAGGGAGGCCGTCGCGCAGATAGCTGGGCTGCAAGCCATACTCTTTCCACAGGCGACAGATCTCTTTCAGCCAGGTGCGGCCCGAGTACTGGTCCATGGTCATGAGGTTCTCGTCGAGGAACCCGATGAAGTTCACCCGGTACTTGTCGAAGGCGTGCTTGACCAGCTTCACGATGTACTCGGGGCTGTGATAGCGGATGCTGCGCTTGTAGCTGCCCGGCTCGTCGAAGGTGACGTTGTCGGTTCCGTCCTCGTTCTTGACGTACTTGAGGTCGCCGGCGATGCCCAGGTGATAGCAATAGCGGCAGATCAGCGAACAGCCATAGCTGGCGTTGATGTCCAGGCGCCGCGTCGCCACCATCCCTTCTTCGGAGTAAAGAACCTGGCTGTTGGGAAAATAGACCTCCTCCAGCGGAAAGAGATCCCAGGCGGGGTAGGGCAGGGTGTCCAGGTCGTGCAGCAGATCGCGCTGCGGCGACAGGATCAACTCGGCCGGCTGATCGGCGCGGCGCGAGATGGTGCCGTTGATCTTGTGCCAGTCTCGCGAACCGTGATCGATGTGGTCCAGGATCTCCGGGAAGGTGATGAAGGCTTCGCCGACCACGCCGACGTCCACCTCCGGCAACCAGGCCATCATCTCGCGCGGCAGCGACGTGAACACGCCGCCACCAAGGACGATGGTCGCCCTGGGGCATAACTGCCGGGCCAGCTGCACGATGCGCTTGATCGACCCGTACGCGGTGGTGATCCCGCCCAGGGCGATGACGTCCCATTCGTCGGCGGCGAAGACCTCACGCAATACCTCGGGGCCGCGCCGCCAGGCGTTCTCGTCGTAGACCTGTACCAGATGGCCTTTCTCCATGGCGATGGACGCCAGCAGGGCGATTCCGTAAGGGACATGGCGCGGAGAATCCTCCGCGCGAACCACTGGGTTGACGAACAGGACTTTGGCCATTGGTGTTCTCTTTTCCTAACCGTTGCTGGCGGCGCGGGGCGCCGGCTGATCCGTTTGTTGTGAGACGTGCCGTCGCACGAACGCTTCCAGCTTGATGAACTCGATCCCATCACCAAACAGGATGCCGCCCTCGGTGCAGTTCGCTGTTTGACAGTCGCTGTCGCGCACCATCTCCAGGAAATTTTCGCGGTACCACATGTACGCCGGATCGGTGAACGCCCACTCCTTGGTGTGCGGGTTGAAGAGGCGCATGTACACCGAGTCCAGCCTCTCCTCGCCCACCAGCGCCACCAGCTCCTTGTAGTACTGGGTCTGTGCGTACGGCGTGCCGTCGTAATAGGAGAAGTCCATCCCGGTCAGGGCCACGGACCGCTTGCCCAGGACCTCGCTGGCGATCATCCAGCAGGCGGCCCCCACGTTGCCACCGGCGTTCACGCAGGGCATGCCGTTGGCGGCGTGCAGCCGGCGCGACACGCTGTCGGGACGATCCGGATCGTCCATCATCGGGTTCCACCAGTAGATGCTCATGCCGCAGGCGATGGCTCGCTTGACCACCGCATCCGACGACGAGGTGGACAGGGCGATGCGGATGTTCTTTCCGTGCTTGTCCAGCAGCGCCAGGATCTCGCGGTTGACCTCCATCTCGGCGGCGAAGGACACGTCCATGTCCTGGCGCTTGAAGTAGTCGTCCTCGGCCAGCGCCGCTTCGTTGAGCTCGGGATCGCCGAACCAGCGCACGATGCGCTTGGCGTGCGGATCGGCGGTGACCACCAGATCGGGGACGATCCCGTTTCGCAAGAGGTACAGCATGGCGCTGTCGGTGGCGATCACCGCCCCCTGATAGGCGAAC
>DATLVT010000022.1:0-27335 GCA_035577105.1 Polyangia bacterium | reverse complement strand
GAGGGGAATGCGATAGTCCCCGATCACGGCGAAGGCCTTCAGGGTCCAGAAGTTCGGGCAATGCGGAGCGGGTGGGCCGCCGTCGCCCTCTTCATCGCAGATGGTCCAGAAAGGATCGTTGGGATCCTGATTGGGTGGTATCGGGATGACGGCCGTATCCCAATGGAGGGTCCCCGAGAAGACATGAGCCGCATTCCCCGGCACGTGCGCGCTCAACGAATCGAAGGTGACGGAATACCCGGGCGGCAGGTGCTGCGGTTCCAGCAGAACTTCGGCGTCGTGGGCATAGTGATTGACCACCCGCACCTCGATCGGCACGTCGGCCCACGGCGAGTGCGACAGCACGTTGATCTTGAAGATGTTCTCCTGCGAGACGTTGTTGAGGGGGTTGACGTCGCCGATCTGGCCGAAGCCCTCCGCGTTCCACTCTCGCACCTCCGCGGCAACGCAGGTGTGTCCGTTCTTGGCGATGTCCTCGGTTGGACTCCAGCCGAAGCTGTACACCGCGGACGTGCCGGCCGGAATGTCCTTGCCTCCCCCATCCGGGTTCGCAGCCAGCACCTCCCAGTGGGCCGGGGTCCCCATGCCGCCCGGCGAGTTGTAAGACAGCCGCAGCTTCACCGCCGATGCGTTGAAGCTGGTCGAAGCGTTGTCCACCTTGACGTGGATCCAGTTGAGAGGCTTCCCCATGTTCTTGGCCGGGTCATAGCCGTTGATCGCCACCGGCACGTTCACGTTGCCGATCTCCGTGGGGATCGGCGGGTTCGCCGGGGGCGTCGCGCTGGTCGCCGGCTCGAACCAGATGGCCCGGGTGGCGGACAGCGATTCGACCCACGGCTCGATCGACAGATCCATCTGCTTGGTGGTGGGGTAGACGACGTGGACCACGGCGCTCACCGGGTCAGCGGGCGTCGGCCCGGGCACCGTCCCCAGCTGCTCGATGATGAACCCCGGGTAGGCCGGAAAGGTGCTGGCCAGATCCAGTCTTCCCGTGACGGGACGCCCGTCAGCGTCGGGGAAGACGCCTCCGATCGCGGGCGTGAGCGTCTGGCTGTAGTTCCGGGCGATCGGCTTGGCGAAGCTGCCGTGCACGTTGAGCGTGGCGAGGTTGTCATGCACGACGACGCCACCACCGAAAGGAAGATTGGCGTTGAACGTGATCACCGCCGGATCAGGTGAACCCGGCAACTGCTGGCGGTTCTCGATCCCGATGAAGTGCGTGGGTGCCCGCGGGTTTGTCCCGTCGTCCGTTCCCAGCTGCAAGATCAGCATCTTGGCGACCGGGTTCGCCTGGGTGGGCAGCTTGCTGTCGTATTCGTTGCTCGCCTTCTCCGAAGGGGTCAGCACGAAAATTCGGTCCTCTCCCGGCAGGACGCGGGTGACGGTCCCATTGCCCGCCGAGATCCATCCCACCCAGGACTGCTTCAGGTAAGCCCCTGGAAACGGCATGTCCCCCTGATTCGCCATCACGTCCCACTTGCCCGGGAACGTCAGGTTCTGGTCATAGTCGCTGGGCACGCCGGGCACAAACGTGTTTGAGTCGTCGTAGAGATCCGGAAAGCCGATGTTGTGTCCGGTTTCGTGGCTGATCGTCCGGGCCCCCGATTGGATCTGCACCGCCGCGACGGGCGAGTACACCTGATAGGACATCGAGCTGGCGCCGCTGGTGAGCTTGGTCGTCAGATAAGCGAAGGTGGCGTTGTCGCGGATGGCGTTCACATTGGTCAGCAGGAAGGCCTGAATGGCGCTGTACTTCTTGAGATAGGTGTCCAGGGCCGTCTTGACGGCCGCGGGGTTGTTCAAGGGTAGATTGGGAATTTCCCCGAACGGCAGGCAGCCCGAATCGTCGGCGAGCTCGGTGTTCAAGAACGCCTCCAGGGCGTCGCGCACCAGCGTGCCCGATTCTCGGGTGATGTTGCGCCCGAGGGCGGTGCCTTGCTGGCTCTGCCTGATCTGCAACCCCAGCATGCTGATGGTGCGGTCACTGGCGTCGGCGACCGATACACTATTGAAAGTGGTGTTCGGCGGACTGTCGAGTGTCTCCATCTCGAACTGGAACTCCTTGCGTCCGCCGGCCATCACGTCTCGAATGATGCCGACGCGGGTCCCTTCCGGACGGATCAGCTGCGACAGATCGCTGGCGCCGGTCCACTTTGGACAATTTGGGGTGCAGTTCTGATTGAGAGGGGTCCCGTCCGGATTGGTTAGGATCCAGTTGTAAAACGCGGTGTTGCCCATGGCAGGCGTAAAGGTGAAGCTCAGCCTTCTGCCCGGGTTCTCCAGCTGGAAGCCGCCGGGAATGGAAGCACCGTCGGTGGTCAAAAGGACGTGGGCGGGGTTGTTCGCCGTGCTGCCCAGCGTTGGCAGCGTCAAGCCCAGGGCGATCCGGCTGTTGGCCACCGACGCCGCCCCCACCGTCAGCTTGCTGCCGGGGAACGTCTGGGCGTCCTTGATCTGGAAGACGACCCGTCCCGTGGTGGCCGGTGGCTTTCCGGTCGTCGCGACGCTGATATCCAGGTCGGTGGCGGCGGCGCCCAGCTGCGACCGCAACTGTTCGACCAGAGCGTCCGGTTCATCGAACACCTTGACCCCATCCGAGACGAACTGGACCGTCTTTACGCCCTGTGCAGGATCAGTGACGTACTCGATGACCAGCTTCTCGTAAGAGGGCCCGAGACCGGGTTTCACGAAGAGCACCGGCGTGCCTGTGAGCGCGGCCGGCTGAAACGGCGCCTCTCCGGCATTCGGAAATGTCGACGACGTCCGGTAGAAACAGGTCGGCACGTCCGCCTGCAGATCGAGAATTCCGAACGAGGCCTGATGCCAGAAGTCGTGCACCACGCCGTACGCCTTGACGATGTCGTCTCGCAACCCCGGATTCTTGGGAAAGTTGACGTCGTTCAGCTGCCGGTTGTGCGGGTCGTAGGCGAAGCGCATGTCCACGACAGGGAGGACAAGGATCTTCTGCGTGGTCGTCTTGCTCGGCACGATCCCCAGAGACGCCGAGTCGCCGCTGGCGGTGTCGGCGCGCAGCGACCTTGGGTGGGCCGACAAGACACTCACGGCCAGGATAATTTCGCAGATCCGTCGATGACCCATTGGCAAGCCGCCTTTCCGCCTCTCAAACACCCGCGCTCACTGAACAGTCACACTGAAGGAGAACACCAGTCAGAGACAACTGTCGGACGCTAGTCCACCACAGACAACTTGGCAATCGACCTTTGGTTAACACTTTTAACATTTTTTACAATTGAGCCGCGCTTGAGGCTCTCATCACAGTCGGGCGACTGTGATGAGGTCTCGCGGTTTACCGGTGAACTTGTCAGGCGTGTGACATCGGCGTAGTGTCCAACCGATGCGCGCGTGGCGGGCCCCGATCTTCCTGGTGTGGCTGCCGCTCGCCTGCGGCGGGAGCGCCTTGGACGTCCGCGGCCACGACGCAGCGGTGCCGACCCATTGCCAGGACGACTCGCTCGGCAACGCCACCCAGATGCAGAGCTACCCGCTGACCGGCGCGACGGAGCTTCCGGGCCTAAAGCTGTGCCCGGGAACCGAGGACTGGTTTCGCCTCGACGCGCGCAACGCCGCCAGCTTCTCCGTCGCTGCCTGCTCCGCCGGCACGGCGACCGTCGACTTCGCCAGCTTTCGCGAGGAGATCAACAGGCTCTATCAGCACGAGAACTGCAGCACGACCGGGGACAAGGAAACCTGCCTGGGCAGCTGCGAGATCGAGGCGCCCGGGATCTACTTTTACCGTCTGAGCGCCGCGCAGGACGTCGGCTACCGGCTGACCGTTGCCTTCAAACCCCAGGTCGGCATGGTCTCCCAGACCCCACCCAGCATCGACATGGCGCCGGCGCTGGTGCCGGGGATGCCGCGCGACCTGACCGTGTGCGTGCCTTTCGCCCAGTGGTACAGGATCGAGATCGGAGCGTCGTCGATGGCCACGGTGGAGAGCACCCTGCCCTACGCCGGCTACTACCTGGACTTCACCATCACCGACGAGGCCCAGCGGACCGTCGACTACTGGCCGCAGGGCGCCGGCAAGACCAGCCATGCCATGGCGCTCGGCCCCGGGCGCTACCTGCTGCAGATCCGCAGCGCGTTCTCCGGCTGCCGCACATTCTCGCTGGCCCTCTCACTGGCCCCCGGCTAGGCAAGGGGGGGCGCGACCGTGGTAGCACCCCGCGCGGAGGTTGCGATGGCTCGGCTCCTCTTGCGGCCGCTCCCCGTCGCCGCGCTGGTCTGGTTCGTCCTGAGCCTGACGGCGGCACGCGGTGACGCTAATGACGCCTTTCCCGATTCGCAGAGCATCATCGTTCCGGCCGAACGTCCGAATGACATCACCCTGGCCACGAACTTTGGCCTGGTCTCGACGACCGACGGCGGGGCGACCTGGACCTGGGCCTGCGAGGTGCCGGCGTCGAACAACGCCCACCTGTACCAGGTCGGCGCCGCGCCCGGGCGGCGGCTCTTCGCGCTGTCAACCGCGCAGGGGACCAACGACCGCCGCTTGGTCTTCACCGACGATCGCGCCTGCGGCTGGCAGGTGTCGGGCGGCCTGCTGGCTTCCGCGCTGGTGCTGGACGCCTTCCCCGATCCCAGCGACCCCCGGCGCGTGCTGGCCATCGCCGCCACCACCGCGGGCGCAGCGCCTGCTGCGCACGGGTTGTTCGAATCGGGCGACGGCGGCGCCACGTTCACGCAGATGCGCTACATGGCGCCCGCTGGCGATCAGCTGACCGGCGCCGAGATCGCGCGCAGCGATCCGAAGTTCATCTACGTCACCGTCTCCAGCGGCGCCATGCTCCTACCGCGCCTCTTGCAGTCAACCGACGGGGGCGCGCACTGGACGTCGTTCGATCTGCAGGCGTCGCTGGGCGGCACCAGCATTCGGCTGATCGCCGTCGATCCCGAACGCCCGGAACGCGTGTTCCTGCGCGCCAGCGGCGCCCAGGATGACAAGCTGGCCATCGCCGTCGTCGACGCCAGCGGCGGCATCTCGGTCAAGGTCGTGCTGACCGCCTCGGGCGGGCGCCTGGCCGCGTTCGTGCGCCTGCCGTCGAAGACGATCCTCACGGCGGGGGCCGTGGGGGCTAATCTGGCGCCGGCGCTGTTTCGTTCCACCGACGGCGGCGACACGTTTGCGCCGGTGCCGAATCCGCCGCACCTGCGCGCGCTGGCGGCGCGCGCCTCGCGGGTTTTTGCCGCCGCCGATCTTCAGCAGGACGGCTTCGCCCTGGGCGCGTCGGCCGACGAGGGGATGACCTGGCAGCCGCTGATGCGGCTCGATCAGGTCGGCACCATCCAGGGTTGCTTGAAGGACGCCTGCCAGACGAGTTGCCACCTGCAGGTGGACAACCACCTGTGGTCGCTGTCGACCTGCGAGGCCAACGACGGTCCCGCCGCTACCCCGGACGCCGGAACCTCCGACGCAGGGACCTCGGACGGCGGCACGTCGTTGCCGCCGCCGTCTTCCGGGGGCGGCTGCCAGGTCGGTCGCGGTGGCGGCGGCGGTCGCGGCGTCGCACTGGGCGCGCTGTTCGTGCTCGCCGCCGCGCTGGTTTTTCGCCGAACGCTGTCACACAAGCGTCTCCGTGACGTCGCCGCCCGGGAACAGGCCGCTCGCCATGATCGAAAAGCACGAATGGAGAGCGAGTAAATGGTCGACTTTGTGCCCCCGTCGTCAGGCACGGCGGCAGGCGCTCTCGCGCGCGGGCTGGACGACGCGCTCGACGGGGGGGGCCGCCTGTTTCTCCTCGTCTGTGAGCCGGGGATCGGCAAGACGTCGCTGTGCGACGCGGCCACGGCAGACGCCGCCGGGCGCGGGATTCCGCCGTCAGGTCAGCCCTTTGAGCGGCCCGCCAAACTCCGTCGAGCCGAAGGTGTTCCCGGCGATGCCGCAGGCGTTCATGATCGAGACCAGCAGCTGGTTCGTGGGGGCGTAGGTGTTGATGGCGTTGCCCGGGTAGCTGTCGTTGAGGGGTCCGGTCGAGGCGTTGAGGTAACGCCCCATCCGCAGCTTGCCCTGCGCGCCGCCGAGCAGGACGTACGGGACGTTGACGCCGCCGTGGACCTCGTTGCCGAAGTCCGTGGTCCAGACGATGAGGGTGTTGTCGAGCAGCGTGCCGCTCCCCTCCTTCACGCCCTGCATGCGCGTCATCATCTCGGCCAGTCGTTGCGCGTACCAGTTGTTCACCTTGGCCAGGCGCTGCCGGGCCAGCACGCCGCCGGCGCCGGCGTTCTCGTGGCCGGCCTGGTGTGCGACCTCGGCGTGCATGTCCTTGACGTCGGTGCCGAAGAGAAACGGCAAGGTGCCCGCCCCGGTCTCGCCCCAGCGCGCGGCCACGTAACGCGTGCGATCGCACGCGAAGGCCTGCACCAGGATGTCGAAGTGCATGCGGGTGTTCTCGGGGATGGCGTCGCCGGTGCCGAAGCCGCCGTCGGGCGCCATGCCCGCCGGCATGGTGGGCGCGTCGCAGGCGACGGGCGCGTACGAGGGCCCTGACGATTGGGCGCGCAGGCGCGCCTCGATGTCGGACAGCGCGGCCAGGTGCTCGTCCAGCTTGGCGCGCTCGGTGGTCGCCAGGCGCGCGCGCAGGCGCTTCACGCTCGACTCGACCGCGGTGACGACGCTGAGCTGGCGGGCGGCGTCGCGCGCCGCCGCCGTCGGTGAGGACATGGTCGCGCCGGGGGCCGACACGACGCCACCGAAGAGCGCCTTCCAGGCGTCGGCCGGGCGGGTGATCCCGGGCTGGCGCTGGCCGCCGTCGTTGTAAGACAGCGTGTCGGAGTGGACGGTCCCGCTGCCGCAGCCGATCCCGATCTGCAGCGAGCGCACGGCGTTGCTGCCGCCGAGCTGCTTGCCGAGCACGAAGTCCAGCGACGGGCTCCTCGGGACGTAATCGTTGTTGGCGTCGTTGATCGCCGAGCCGGTGAAGCGGTTCGGCTCGGTGTTCTCGTGGCCGACCATGTGAGTGCGCGAAGCGATGGGGTTGGCCTTGTCGGTGGGCAGCAGCGCCGGCGTCACCGCCATCCCCTCCAGCACCAGCATCTTCGCGGTGAAGTCCTTGAGCGGCTCGAGGATCGATCCCGGGTACGTCAGCATGGCCGGGGTGAGCGGCACGTCGCGGGTGGTGCTGGTGATGCCGGAGGGGCGCAGATAGTCCCAGGGTCCGCCCCACCCGCTGTGAATCAGCAGCAGGCGCAGCGGCGGCTCGCCGGCGGCGCGCGCGACCTGGCGCTCGAGCAGTCCGAAGAAGGGCAGCGAGGCCGCCCCCGCGCCCAGCGCCTTCAAGAACCGGCGTCGCTCACGGCCTGTCACTGCGCTCATCCCGGATGGTCCTTTCTGTCTCTGCGGCGCGCTCACGGTCGCACCCGCACCACGAACGCCTCCGAACGCACGAAGGCCGTCATCAGATCGATGACGCTGGCGCTGCCGGCGGTGAAGCTGCTGACGCCCCCCTTCAGGGATGCCCAGGTCGCGTCGTCGACGGCGCGCGCCGAGGCGTAGGACAGCCAGTGACGGGCGAAGCAGTCGCGCGCCACCTGGCTCTGCGCCAGCTTGGCGCCCAGCTCGACCGGACCGTCGAACGGCCCGTCGACGTCGCTGCCGACCAGCGTGCCCGAGGCGTCCACCGGCTTTCCGTTGTCCGTCGCCCGGTAGGCGCCGACGGCGTCGAAGTTCTCCAGGCCGTAGCCGATCGGATCCATCAGCGCATGGCACGACCGGCAGTCCGGGCTGTCGATGTGCGCGGCGAAGCGCTCGCGCGTGGTGCGCGTGGGGTCGGGCTTGGGCGGGTTGATCACCAGCGTGGCGGGCGGCGGCGGGATGCTCTGGCAGAGCAGCCGCACCCGCACCATGTGCCCGCGCTGGATGGGCGAGCTGTCCACGTTCTGGGCGTGCGCGGCCAGCACGCTGGCTTCGGTCAGCACGCCCGCGTGCGGGTTGCCGGGGACCATGCGATCGCCCGCCGTCCCGCCGTAGAGGGGCGCCAGCATGGCGTCGGCGGTGGTCCAGTTGGCAGAGAACAACGTGGCCAGATCCGCTTTCTCGTCGAGCACCGCGCGAGTGAAGAAGGCCTGCGTGCCCGCCAGCTCGGAGCCGCGCAGCTGGCCCCACGCCGGGAAGGTGGCGGGGTCGCGCACCGCCGCCGGGAGATCGACGATCTCCAGCCACTGGGCGGCGAAGGCGCCCACCGGGCCGCGCGCCGCCGGCGTGGCGAGCAGCCGGCCGAGGTGCTGCGCGCGCCCGTCGGCGGTGTCCAGCGTGCCCGCGGCGGCGGCGGCGCTCAGCGTGGCGTCGGGCGGACCGCCGGTGACCAGATAAGCCAGCTCGTCGGCGATCTCGGTCCCGGTCATGCGCGTGGTGGCGCCCGCACCGTCGGTGCCCAGCTCCGTGCGATAGAGGATCCCCGCGGACTGCAGCACGACCTCGAGCGCGGTGGTGAGGCCGGCGGTGAAGTCGGCGCCGTCCTTGCCGGCGTGAAAGGCCGTGAGGAGATCAGCCATCTCGTCGGGGGCGGGCGCGCGGCGATAGGCGGCGGTCACGAAGCTGGTGAGAAGCTTGGTGGCGCAGGCGTCATCATCGCTGGCGCTGGCGCTGGCGCCGTTCGGCTGGCAGGGCGGCGCGCTCATCAGCTTCGCCGCCGCCTGGGCCGCCACGGCGGGAACGCTGTCCCACAGGTTCTGGGCCAGCGCCGCGGTCACGCGCAGCTCCGCGGCCCGGTTCAGGTAGCCGTCGGAGCGCGAATCGTTCGGAAACGCGATGGCCGGCCAGGCGTCAGTGCCCAGCGCGGCCGAGACGGTGGCCCGGTACTCGGCGGGCATCTGGCGGCGCACCCGTGCCGGCAGCGGCGTGCCCGGCGGTGCGGCTGAATTGCCGCCCGCACCACCGCCGCCACCGCCCCCCTTCGGCTCGTCCGGAGTCCCGCCGATGTTCCCCACCAGCGAGCAGGCGGACCCCAGGTTCAGCGCCAGGGCGCCCCCGACGACGATCAAGAGAACGGGACGATTCTTCATGAACACCTCAGCGCGTGCAGCCGATCCGTTGCGAGTCGTAGGCCAGCTCGTCGATCCACAGGTCGTAGGCGCCCTGGTACGAGATGAACTCCATGAAGAAGTTCGTGAAGCGGGAGGGAGACCAGTCGGTGACGTGCAGCGAGGGGACCTCGCTCTCGTCCACCCAGACGCGCAGCTCGCTGGCGGCCGGGTGCACCTGCCACTCGACGCAGAACCAGCGGCCGACGATCAATGGATCGCCGAGCGCCGCGTGGTCGCCGTTGTGGGGGCCGAACTCGACCATGCCCAGCTTGCCGTCCAGGCTGCCCAGGCTGAACATGCCGCCGGTCTGCGCGGTGAAGTCGACGACGTTGAAGTAGTTGAGGTGGTGATCGGGGACCGGCTGCGCGAAGTAGAGAAACGCGCGCAGGTAGAAGCCGTCGCCGAGGCGCGGGTCGGGCTGCTTGGCCTTGACCTGCGCACCCGACCCTTTTTGGTTGAGCTCGGTGTGCAGGCGCAGAGAGCGGCCGCCGCGCGCCGCGCGCGTGCTGTCGACGGCGGCGAAGCCGCTGCCGTTCGATGCGTTGCCGCCGATGTAATCCCAGCGCGCCGGATCGAGAGCGGGCGCCTCGAAGTCCTCGCAGAACATGAAGGCGCCGCTCGCGCAGCGCGACGCGCCGAAGAAGTTGCCGTCGCTGCTGGACGCCCCGCCATCGGACGCCGGCTCGGGAACCGCGGCCTCGGGCGCGAGCGCGCTGTCGATGGCACGCGCGGCGTCGCCCTCGGGCGCCGGGGCGTCGCGCTCGGCGGGCGGGGGAGACGGCCCGGCGTCGGCCACGCCGGGGGCGTCTGGCGACGCGCCACCGCCCGGGGCGCAGCCGTCCGAGACGAGGGCGACAGCGGCCAGGAAGAGCGTCGAACCACCAAGAAGCGCGTTTGCTCGCATCACCCGGCTCCCTCAGTGGACGGTCTGCGAAAAGGGGCTCACGAATTTCGGCTGAGCCTGTTTTCCGCCACAGGCCACCTAGGGCGCATGACCCTCGTTCACCGGAGCGCGGCCCTTGGTCTCCTCGCGTCGCTGTGGGGCTGCGCGGCCGCCGGGCCTTCCGCGTCGCCCGACGCGCAACCGGACGCCGCGCCCCCGTCGGACACGGGCGGGCCGGCGCAGCCTGACGCCGCCGGACATACCGACACCGCCGACACCGCCGACACCGGCGGCACTGGCGGCACCACAGGTACCACCGATGCCGCGCCACCCGACAGCGCGATGCAGCCCGACGCCACCGCCCTGCCAGAGACCGGTGCCCCCGATCGCCCGCCGGCGCCCGACGCGCCTCCCCAGGTCGTGGGGACGTGCGCGGCGCTGGGCCCGGTCGGAACGTGGCAAGAGATCACGCCGCCCGCCGTGAAGACGGGCCTCGCCAGCCGGATGCCCTCCGACGCCGGGGGAACGTTCTCCTTCGCCGTTGACCCGGTGAACTCCGGGACGGTCTACGCCGGCACCGTCTATCAGAAGATGTGGAAGAGCACCGACTGCGGCGCGACCTGGACGCAGCTGGGGACCGGCCGCAACGCCGGCGCGTGGGATCACGCCATGAACTGGACGTTCGCCGTCGATCCCCAGCAGCCGAACGTCGTCTACACGAACTCCGGCTATGGAACCATGGGCAACGGGCTGCTGAAATCGACGAACGGCGGCGTCGACTGGGACATCGTCTGGCCGCCCGCGCTGCAACCGGATCTGGGCAAGCACTTCATGTACAACTTCGCCAACGTCGTCACGATCGATCCCGCGGACCACCTGCACCTGATCCTGACGTTCCACGAGTCCTGCATCGGCATGCCCGGAGTGTCCACGTGCATCGCCGAGTCGTCCGACGCGGGCGCGACCTGGAAGCTGCTGCCGGGCGATCCGTCGTGGAACGGCAACGAGGGCCAGCTCTTCTATTTTCTCGAGAACGCCCGGACCTGGATCTGGGCGTCGCAGACCAACGGCTTTTTCCGCACGGACACCGCCGGCGCGACCTGGGCCGCGCTCAAGGACGACAAGGGCAAGGGGTTCTTCCCCTCGCACCTTCAGGGCGCCGGGCTCTATCGGGCGAAGAACGGATTCTTCTACGTCGCCGCTGGTGATGGGATCTTCCGCAGCCCCGACGGCAAGACGTGGACGCTGGCCGCGAACACCGGCCCGATCGGCGGCGGCATCGCCAGCGACGGAACGACCATCTTCGCCAGCCGCTGCTTCTTCGGCGGCTTCTGCGCCGCGGGCACGCAGGTGTTCCTCAGCACGCCGGAGACCGACGGTGTCAACTGGACCATCTTGCCGGACGGTCCCCGCATCGCCATGGGCGGCGAGATGCACTACGACAGCGGGCATCACCTGATGTACGCATCCACATTCGGCCAGGGGTTCTGGCGGATGGTGACGAAATAGAGGGAGTGGGCGACAATGAACCGCCCGGACGGAGCAACCTGACGTGAGCTTGGCGCGCAAGAGCGACAACCCCCTGCGCCTGGTGCGGGGGGACGAGCCGGACGGCTCGCTGGACGGGATCTACCGTCGCTATTGCCGCTACGTCGCCGCCGTCATCCTGCGCCTGGACGCGCGCCCGGACGATCTAGAGGATCTGATCCAGGACGTGTTCGTCGAGGCCGCCCGCGGCATCGAGCGGCTGCGCGAGGCCGAGGCCATCAAGGGGTGGCTGGCCACGATCGCCGTGCGTCTGGTGACCCGACGTCTCAAGCGGCGGCGGCTGCGGCGCTTCTTCCTGCTGGGCGGGGAGCGCGGCGCCGATGGCGCGCAGGTGGCCGACACGGCGGCGTCGCCCGTCGACAAGCTGCTGCTGACCGAGGTCTACCGGGTGCTGGATCGCCTGCCCGTCGACGAGCGCGTGGCTTTCGTCCTGCACCACATCGAGGGCGAGACGCTGGACGCGGTGGCGCGCCTCACCTCGTGCTCGCTCGCCACCACCAAACGTCGCATCGCGCGCGCTCAGGCGGCCATCGAGCTGGAGCTGGGCGATCGGGAGGGCCACCATGCGTAACGGTCCCGATCTGATGGGGCGGATCGCGCGCGCCGGCGCGGCGATCGACCCCGCGCTGAGCGAACGCGACGTCGAGCGGCTGGTGCAGGGCGCGGCGCGGCGGCGCGCGCGGCGGGCCGGCCGGCGCGCCGCGCTGGGCGCGGCGGCGCTGGGCGTGCTGGTCGTCGCGGCGGTGGCGACCGTGAAGCTGGCGCCGCGCTACCTTCATCAGCCCGCGGTCGACTCTCCCGCGGCCGTTGCCGGGGCCGACGGCGCCCTGCGCTTGCGCGACGGCTCGCTGGCCGTGCCGCTGGAGACCGGCAGCACGCTGACGCTGGTGCGCGAGGGGCCCGACCACGTGCAGCTGGCGCTGGGCCGCGGGCGCGCGCGCTTCGACGTCGTGCCGATCGCGAAGCGCGCGTTCTCGGTCGAGGCCGGCGACGTCACCGTCACCGTGCTGGGCACGGCCTTCACCCTGGAGCGCGTCGCCGATCGCGTGGGCGTCAACGTCGAGCGCGGGACTGTGCGCGTCGACTGGCACGTCGGCGTCACGATGGGCACGCGGCTTCTGCACAAGGGCGACAGCGGGTGGTTTCCGCCGCTGGTGGTCGACGGCGCCCAGACGGGAGCGGCCCCCGCGGCGGCCAAGGAGGCGCCGGCGCCGGCCACGTCGCCGCCGCCTGTCGAGACGGAGAGCGCGGTCCAGCGCCGCCCGCCCCACGCGCACCCCCGCCCGAACGCGCGGCGCGAGCCGGCCGGCCTGACGGCCGAAGGCATGCTGGCCGAGGCGGACGCGCAGCGACTGGCCGGCCACGCCGAGGAGGGCGCGGCCCTGTTGCGCCGCCTGCTGCGCGAGCAGCCGCACGACAAGCGGGCGCCGCTGGCGGCGTTCACGCTCGGTCGCCTGCTGCTCATCGAGCTCGACCGGCCGCGCGAGGCCGCGGCGGCGTTCGCCCAGGTGCGCGCGCTGGCTCCGCGTGGCCCGTTCGCCGAGGACGCGCTGGCCCGCGAGGTCGAGGCCTGGCAGCGCGCCGGCGACGGCGACCAGGCGCGGGCGCGCGCGCGCGAGTACCTGAAGCTGTTCCCGAGCGGGCGGCGCATCGACGCCATCCGGGCCGCCAGCGAGCGCGAGTGAACGCGCGGCGCGCCCGGACCCGCGATCGCGCGTTCGTGCTGGCGCTGGCGCTGGCGCTGGCGGCTGCGCTGGCGGGACCGGCGCGCGGGCAGCTCGCCGAGCCTCCGTCCCGGCAGCTCCCGCGCCGGGTCACGCTGGACGCCAGCGCGTGCCCCGACGTGCCCGCGGCGGCGCTGCGGCGGATCATGGTCATCGAGATCGGCGATTTGCTGGTGGGCGCCGATGAACAGCCCGCGGGCGACACCGATCGCGTCCAGCTCGCCTGCGCGGGCCGCGTGGCGCGCGTCAGCGCCGACGGACCCGGGCGCCCCCGCGCGCTCGAGCGCAGGCTGCCGCTGGACGATTTTCCCGGCGACGCGGCGCCGCGCGCGCTGGCCCTGGCGGCCGTCGAGATCCTGGCCGCGCTGAGCCCCGACGTGCGCGCGCGCGTCGAGGCCCGACAGCGACCGGCGGCGGTCGTTCAAACGCCGCCCGCCGTCGCGCGCGCGCCCGGTCCGGCGACGCCGCCCGCCCCATCGGCGCGCCGAGAGTGGACGTTGCTCGGCGCCGCGTCGCTGCAGGCTTTCGTCTCCACGCCTGGCCTCACGACCTGGGGTGGCCGCCTGGCCGTCCGCCGCTCCCTCGGCGCCCGGCTCGAGCTCACAGCCGGTGGCGATCTCGCGGGCGGCACGGTCGCAGGTCCACTCGGCGTCGTCTCGACGAAGATCGCGTCGGCCGCTGTCCTCGTCGGCGCGCGGGTCGGCGGGCCGCGCCTCGAAGGTGGCCTGGCGCTGGGTGGGCGGACCGGGATGGCCTGGTTCGAGGGGCAGGCTGGCGATCCGAACGCCTTCGTCGGATCCAGCGCGTCGCGACCCTGGGGCGGCCCGGTCGCCGTGGCGCGCGCCCGCCTGGGCGTCGGTCGCGTCGGTCTGGAGATGGCGACCGAGCTGGGCTACGCCTTCGGCCGCGCCGACGCCTCGTCGGGCGACGCCATCGTCGCCAGTGTCGGAGGCCCGTGGCTGGCCGTCACCGCGGGGCTGGGTTGGGAGCTGTGACGTGAGGCGCTCGCCGTCGATCACCGCCGCGCTGGCGTGGGCCTGCCTCTGCGCGCTGGGTGCCGGCTGCCACACGAACGATGTGCTGATCCGCGCCCGCGGCGGCAGCGGCGGCGCGACGGGCACGGGCGGCGCGCCGGCCAGCGGCATGACCAGCGTGGAGCAGCTGCCGACGGCGCCGGCCACAAAGCTCCCGGCGTTGCCCGGCATGACGCACGTGGTGGCCTGGCAAGGCGACGACAGCGTGTCGATCACCTTCGACCCCGTCGACGGCGCGCGCGACTATCGCGTCTACGCCCTGCCCGCAGACGGCGACGTGATCGTCTCGCCCGATGGCGGCGTCGTGGTCCACGGCGCCACCTATCGCTGCGCCGGAACGCGGGAGGCGCCGCCCACCTACGTCGATGCCGAGCCCATGGTGCCCGGCGGGGCGATTCACGCGCTGGTCGATCAGCAGATGGTCGGCGGTCACCTGCGCACGCTGGCCGACGCGACCCTGGGCCACGTCTACACCGATCCGGGACCCGGCCGTGTCCCGGTGTACGCGCTGGGCGAATCCGATCCGAACGGGGACACCACCTGCTTCTTCGCGCGCTGGGCCGCCTCGCGCGTGAAGGTGTACACGACGTCGGAGGCGCGCCGCGCCGATCTGCTGGCGCAGCTGTTTCGCGACGACGGCGTGGCGTTCTACGTACCGGCCACCGCCGACGCCAGCACCGTCGCCATCTACACCGACGAGCACCCTCACCCGCCCTACCTCGAACGCTGGTACTTCGCCGAGGGCCCCGAGGCCGACGCGCACGCCGCGCGCACGCCCGCCTTCCCCGTGCTGAAGACCGCCGCGCCCGGGACGCAGCCGCTGATGCGCGTCTACTACGACAACAGCTGCGGCTGGTCACACGACGAGCTGGTCGTGGGCAGCGAGCGGTTCGCGCGCGTCCTGCACCAGGGCGATCGCTTGCCGTGGTTCTCGCTGACCTGGACGGGGCTGACGGCGCCGGCGACGCTGGTGGTGGAGGCGCTGGACGCGCCCTGCCCATTTCAAGGACACCTCTCGGCGGCTTCCGTGCCGGGACAGACCGTCTCCACCGGCGTCGGGCCCGTCGAGCACCAGCCGTGGATCACGCTCGACGAGGCGCGGGCCGCGTCGGCGACGACGGAGGTGTTCATCAACGGCCAGGGCGCGGCCACCGAGCACCCGCGCGCCGTCTCGCGCGCCTTCATCGCCGTCGCGCCCCTGCCCCACCCGAAGATGGATTTTCTGGCCACCTTCGGGCCGGGCGCGCCGGCCGAGGACTTCAGCGCCGTCCCGTGTGGCCTTCCGCCCTGCTATCAGACGTGGCGGCAACAGTCGGCGCGCTTCGATCAGATGTTCATCAACGCCGAGAGCGCGCCGCCGTCGATGCCGGGCCAGGGGCTCTTCACCGTCGGCCCGGTGCTGGGCGAGCTGTGGCTGAGCTGGGCCGACGCGGGCGCCGCGACGGCGGGGCTCTACCGTCTCACCGCCCGGCAGAAGCCAGAGCTGTCCGCCACGACGTTCCTCCACGTCACCATGGAGGTGGACGCCTACGCCACGGCGCTGCGCTATCCGCAGCTGCTGATCAGCGACGTCGATGCGCCCGTCCCGTACAACATGCAGCACGGCCACACGCTGGTCGTGCAGCCGCGGGCCCTCATCGGCCAGTCGATCGACTATCCCGTGCGCTACGAGCTGCAGGTCTGCAGCCTGCGCGCCTGGGACGCCAGCGACCAGTGCCCGGGCTACGATCTCGGGCATGTGCTCGACGGCGCCGGGGCGATCGCCAGGCTGGCGGCCGGCGACGAGGTCGGCGAGCACGCCTCCGTCGACCACCGAATTCTCTTCGACGTGTTCGCCTCGACCAGCCGCGCTTATCTCTTTCTCGACGGCAAGCCCTACGCCTGTGCGAACCTGCCTGCTGCCGGCGCGCCGGCCGCCGGCCTGGTCACCGTCACGTGGGGAGACGTGCTCTTTCACTCCTCGGCGGACCACACCTTCGCGTTTCACCGCGCGCACATGCAGGTCGAGCAGCGCCGCCACTTCGACAACCTGGGATTTTCCAGCGGCGTCCCCGCCCCCGCCTGGGACGAAGCCCGCTTCCCTTGCGCCGCGCCCCTGGCGTTCTGACGGCTAACCGGCCATCCGGCCGATGCAACGACCGCACTCGAGGACGTCGTTCAAGCAACCCGCCAGAGCAGCGACGCTCATGAGAATCGACACGGCCGTTTCGGCGCGCCGACTTCGGTCGCGGCTGGGGAGCGCCGACCCGGCGGAATGTTGGTCGTCCATTCCCGCCAGGGCCGCAACCGCAGCGCGAGCCACATGCGCAAGAAGTTCTACGCGGACCTGGAGCGGCTCGGATTTCGCCGCCGGACGTCGCCGACCCTGCCCTGGTTACATTCCTGGTGACAGTCGGAAATCCGGGCTCAGGAAAAGCAGGGCAACCTGTCGGAACATCGAACGAATCAGAAAATCTGGATCTGGCGGGGTGGACGGGACTTGAACCCGCGGCCTCCGGCGTGACAGGCCGGCGTTATAACCAAGCTTAACTACCACCCCAGGGTGTAACTCAAGCGACGGTGGATCTACATGGGCGGCCTGAGCGTGTCAATCGTTCCGAATAGCGGGCGGACCTTTGGGGTCTGGGCGGGGCCGGGGCTGGTCCCTGCGCAGCCGGCGTGGCGGCTAATGGGCCCCGATGACAGGGTTCTGACAGGGTGCTCAAGGATCTGGAACGGTCTGTCGAGAAACCCTGGTGGCGATGATCGCTCTTGGCCACAAGGGGAGCACCCCAGCCTTCTTCGATGAAGATGACCAGGGCCAGGCCGCGAATGACGCGGGCCGCACGGTCCAGGACGATTCGGCGCCGCAGCGGGCACAACCCCGCCTGCAGGTGGTGACGGGGCCGGCGTCGGATGTTTCGGCAGATCTTTCGGCGTCGCCCACGGCGGTCGCTCCCTGGGGTTCGTCGCGGCTGTGGCCGCTGTGGATGGTCTTGGTGATCGGGGGATTTCTTTGGCAGTTCGTGGACAGGGCCGTGGGTTTCCTGCGGCGGTGAAGCCAACGTGTTGACCGCCCTTCTGCACGTGGCCGAGATCCTGGGCCTCACGGCTTGCTGGGCCTTGGCCGGCTACGCGCTGCTGCCTCGCCGCCTGCGGTCGGACGAAACCTTCCTGGTGATCAGCACGTCGTTCGCGCTGGGCGCCGGGCTGACGGCGGTGGCGGTGACGCTGACGGCAGCGCTGGGGATCATGACCCGCCCCGTGCTGTGGACTGTCCAGGGTGGGGTCGTCCTGCTGGCGGCGCGCGGTCTTCTCGACCTGCGTCGCCACGGCACGCACGCCTTTCCGCTGTCGCTGCGCAGCTGGCCCCGCCGGCTGGCCATGGCCGCGCTGCTGCTGACGGTGGGAGCCACGCTGCTGGCGACGCTGGCACCGCCCTCGTCGATGGACGCGGTCGTCTATCACCTGCGCGCGCCCCACGCGTTCCTGCGCTTCGGGAAATGGGTGCCGCTGCCCGACATCGTCCAGTCGTTCCAGCCGCTCTATGTCGAGATGCTGTTCGGGCACGCAATGGCCCTGGCCGACGATGTGCTGGCCTCGCTGATCCACTGGGCCCTGGGTGTCTGCGCCATCACCACGGCCGGCGCGTGGAGCCGGCGCCTGGGCGGTTCGGCGCTGTGGGGCATGCTGATCCTCGGCGTGTCGGCGATCTTCGCCTGGGAGTCGTCGTCGGCTTTCATCGACCTAGGGCTGGCCTGCTTCACCGGGCTGGCCCTGCTGTGGGCGACGCGGCCCGAGGTCGGAGGGGCGTCCTGGATTCTGGCCGGCGTCTTTTCCGGTCTGGCCGCGGGCAGCAAATACACCGGCGCCTTCGCGGCCCTGCTGGTCGCGGGCACCTCGCTGTACTTTGCAGCGCCGGCCTGGCGCAGCGGCGTCCGTCGCTTCCTCGTCGTCGGGTCGGTGGCCTTTGCGCTGGCCTTGCCCTGGTACCTGCGCAACCTGATGGCGACGGGCGATCCGATCTACCCGCTCGGCTATGCCCTCCTCGGCCGGCCGGCACCGCCTCTGTCGACTTACTTTTACGGTTACGGCACGAACCTGGTGCACCTGCTGCGCTCGCCTTTCGATCTGCTCTGGCGTGGCGAGCCCTTCGACAAAGGGTGGAGCGTCGGCCCGGCTTATCTGGCCCTGGTGCCCCTGGGCCTGGTGCTGACGATCCGAAGCAAGGTCGGGCGGGTGGCGGCGGCGTCGCTGCTGCTGTGGTGGCTGTTCTGGTTCGTGTCCAGCCAGCAGGTGCGCCTGCTGCTGCCGATGGCGCCCGTTGCCGCCGGGCTGGCCGCCGTCGGCACGCGCTGGGCCCTGGGCGCGCCGTCGCGGCTGTTTCGATGGGCGGCGGCCTCGGTGCTGGGCGTGGCGGCGACGCTGGGTCTGGCGGTGGCGCTGCTGACGGCGGCGGTGAACGCGCCGGCGGCGACCGGGGTGGAATCAGCGTCGACCTTCTTGCGCCGCAACAGCTGGCACTACGTTGCGTTTGAAAAGGCCAACCAGCTGCTGCCGGCGGACGCGCGCGTGGCCGTGGTCGGCTACGGCGCGAACAACCTCTATTACCTGGATCGTTCGGCCATGTACTTCGAAACCATCCCCTCCGCGCCGGTCATGCGCGACCAGCAGTTCTCCCACGTCCTCGACATCGGTGAATGCCCGCCGGCCGCGCGCAGCAGCCAACCGCCGTCCCGGACAGTCTGGTCTGGCGAGTACCCGGTCGTTCGTTCGCGCCTGCAGGGCGGCGTCACGGCCATGGTCTGCGCGCGCCTCTTTACAGTGGGGGACGGCGGACCGGCCGTCGCTTCGGCCAAGCCCGGCTTGTGATAGCGTCGGGGCCCATGGCCCACGAAAATCACCGTCGCAGCCGCCGCCATTCAATTGTTGCTTCCGTCGCTTCCCTGGTCGGCGCGGCTTTTTTGATCCTCGCGGTCAACGCGCGCGCCGACAAACCGGCCGACAAGCCGCCCGAGCCGCCCAAGTGCAAGGCCTGGGGCAGCAAGCCGCAATGCTGTGACCCGGCCATCGCCGCGCACCTGCCCCTGCCCGCTGTCTACAAGGCGTGCGGTGAATCCGACGCCACGTTCCTGGGCGAGCAAGGCTCAAAAGACACCTGCAAGTACGTCTTCCGCGTCGAAGGGCAAAAGGAAGACGAGACGTTCGTGCAGGTCTACGCCCCGCCGCAAAAAGAGGTTCCCGCCTATCCCAACGATCCGTTCTTCGACTGGAAGAAAGTGGGCAAGGCGTACATGACCAGCAAGGCCAAGTCGCCCAAGGCGGCGCCCATGCTGGCCAACTCGACCGGGCTGTGGATGCCCGGCGCCGGTTTCTTCGTCAGCGTCAACGCCTCGACCAAGGTGTGCAGCAAGCCGGAAGCGGCGCGCCTGGCCAGCAGCCTCAAGTAGCGGCTGCCGGCGTCCGTCGACGTGACGTGGACGCTACTCGCGCGTCCGCAGCAGCCAGTCCATCAGCGGAATGGTCACGTTGAAATTGGCGTGCGCCATCCGCCGCAGGACGTGGTGACGCGCATGGTGCGCGCGCAGCCGGAAGAAGAGGCCGCCCGGCCGCAGCCCGGCGCTGGCAAGGGTGGCCAGGGGCAGATGATAAAGCGCGTGCAGCAGCTCGTAGGCCACGAAGTACAGCACGGCGGCGATCAGGAACACGCCGGCCAGCCCGGGACCGCGCAGGAGGCCCGCCAGGATGAACACCGGCGAGGCGATGACGAACAGGCCGATCATCGTGTACCAGGGCATCATCACCAGGTTCAGCTCGCGCGGTTCTGCGACGGGCATGGTCTCCTCGGTGAAGGCCAGGTGGTGCAGCTGGGCGTGGTTCTTGTACAGCAGGCGCGGCGTCAGCGGCCGGTGCATGGGATAGCGATGAAAGGCCCACTCGATGAAATTCGCCACCAGCCAGAACGTGGGCAGCAAGATCCAGTCGACCAGTCGAGCCGACCTGGCCAGCACCGCCGCTCCCGCCAGGATGGCCCCGGCGATGGCCGCCGTGGTGGCGATGTGCATCTTGACCGAATAATCGGCGGGGATGTTTGCGGCCCTCATGAGCTTCTCATCGGGGGTCGCCCGTAATGATTGAGCGCTCATGGGTCAATTATGGCCCTATTTTTCGGCCGGGGCGCGTATCGCGCACCCGATGCCCGCTTTTGCTAGTCTTGCGGCCATGCCTTCCTTCGACGCGGTCTCAAAGGTGGACATGATGGAGCTGGACAACGCCCTCAACACGGCGCGCAAGGAGCTGGCCCAGCGCTATGACTTCCGGGGCACCAACACGGAGATCGAGCGGGGTCCGGAGGGCATCGTCATCCGGTCGTCGGACGAGCCCCACATCAATGCCGCCCTGTCGGTGCTGCGCGAGCGGATGGCCAAGCGCAATGTCTCGCAGCGCTGCCTGGACGCCAAGCCCGTCGAGCCGGCGGGCGGCAAGACCATGCGGCAGCTGGTGATCATCAAGCAAGGGATCGAGCAGGAGACCGGCAAGAAGATCGTGCGCACCCTCAAGGACAAGAAGCTGCGCGTGCAGGCCCAGATTCAGGACGACCAGCTGCGCGTCACCGGCAAGAGCCGCGACGAGCTGCAGGAGGCGATCGCGGTGCTGCGCAAGGACGACTTCGGTATCGACCTGCAGTTCATCAACTTCCGGGACTGAGACGGCCCGATTGCGACGCGTGACCAAGCTGGCTGTCTGGTGCCTGGCGGCGCTGCTGCTGCCGGCCGGGTGTGGGCGCAGCAGCCACAGGCGCAAACCGAAGGCGCCGGTGACCCGGTCATCGGCGAAGGCGCCCAGTCCGACGACAGCGCCGCCGGTGGTTCCGTCCGGCCAGCAACAGGACGTCGATCTCGGCGACGACTGGGCGCCTTTCATCCTTCAGGATGGCGGGCCGAACCCCGGCGACGCCGCCGCCAAACCCAATGCCTACCGGGCCACCTTCGTGGCGCTGGCCAACGAACGCGTCAACGTCGACGGCCTGCCGCCCCGCCGCGGAGAGCACAACTATCTGGAGGTCTTCGGCATCCCGCCCACGCTGTCGGTGTTGCGCGCACGCCTGGAGGACGACCTGCAGCCGGAGCGGCAGGCTTGCTACCGCGCCGTCGACGCCCCGGGCTTGCGGGCCTTCACCGGCACCGTCGCCTATCTGGATCGCGACCGCGCCAGACGCGATTACCAGGAGGCGGTTCGCGACGCCGACTGGGTCGACCGCGCGGTGGGAGCGCACATCCCCTTCACGCGGCAGGGGACGATCGGGCTGCTGCGCGACGATCCCAAGACCCGCGGCCGCGTCGACCGGGCCTTGCGCGGGCAGGCGCGGGTGCGCGCCGTGCAAGCGGCCCAGGCGCGCCTGGTGTGCGAGGGGTTGCTGGGGCCACGCGCGCCCTACGGGCGCAATCACTTCACCGACGGCATGTTCGATCTGCCGACGCACGAGGCGCTGGCCGACTGGGAGCGCAAGAACGACGTGTTCGGCTGGGGATTCCTGGGCGGCGAAACGGCGGCCGGCCTGCTGCGCGCCCCCGCTGACCTGCACCTGGAGACGTTCAAGCGCATCCTGGCCGAACGGGTGGCCGACGGCGCCGGCATCGTCGAGGACGGATCGATCGATCGCTTGAAGGTGCCGGCCATCTACACCGACCAGGCCGGCGAATCGCATCCCGTCCCCAACCTGATCGCCGCCCACACCGCCGCGCTGGCGACGGCGCTGGGCGTGGCCACGCCGGACGACCTGCTGCATTTTCTGCGGGCCCGAACTGTCGACGACAGCGAGGGCAGCGAAGGCGGCGCGGCGAGCGTCGCGAAGCTGGCCCACTACCCTGCCCCGCCACTGCCGCCCTATTACGCCGGCGAGATGGATCTGTCGGTGGAGATCGACCGCGGCGACATCTGGTACGACTTTCCCTTCGATGCGCACGGCAAGCCGGTGGTGCAGCGGCGCGAGCATTTTCCCCACCTGACGCTGTTCGTGAACTGGAACAAGCAACATATCCCGCTGTGCCGGTGGCGAACGACCATCGGCTCGTGGCGCAGCGAGGTGCAGGCCGACGGCCACATCTACATGAAGTACAAGAACTCGGACGTGGGGCCGCGCCTGTGGAAGAACATCGTGGCCGGCCCGGTCTGGATTCCGCCCGAGAGCACGCCGGCCAAGGATCTGCTGGTGCGCAAGGTGCTGGACCGCAACGTCGGCCCGGTCACCGTGGTCAACACCGACGTGATGGGCCCCGGATTTCAGTCGGCCTACGGGCTGGTGATGGCCATCCACATCGATCCCAAGCGGGGCGGCTTCGACAACCAGGTCCGCACGCACGGGTCGGTCGACTACACGTCGATCGCCCAGCGTTTCTCCCACGGCTGCCACCGCCTGGTGAACAACCGCGCCGTGCGGCTGTTCGACTTTGTGCTTCGCCACCGCCGCTTCATCCGCCAGGGCAATTACCCCATCGACGTCAGGCGGCGCTTCGTCGTCGACGAGCAACCGTACGCGTTCCAGCTCAAGACGCGCGGCTACTATTACGAGCTGGCCCGGCCCATCCCGGTCAACGTGACCGAAGGGCGCATCATGGGCGCCGTGCAAAAGCCGATCGCCACCTATGTGCGCAAGCCCGGCGTCGATTACGGCGCGCCCTCCAGCAGCGACGCCGCCACGTCGATGACGCCGCCCCGGCTGGAACCGCCGGCTGAATCCGCCACCGCCGCCGAGGGCGCGCCGGAACTTGGTCCGTAGTCGGGCGCTCCCGATCGCGATCGGCGTCGCCTGCGCGGCGGCCTGGATGGCGGTGTTCCCGCGGCCGGCATCGGCGGAAGCCGGACAATCGTCCGCGCCGCTGGCCATCGCCGTCGACGCCCGGCTGGATCCGGTGGCGCGCCTCATCAGCGGCAGCGTGCGGCTCACCATCACCAACCGCAGCGCCGCATCATTGACCGACGTCCGGCTGTGGTTGTACCCGAACCATCTGGCCACCCGCCCGGACGCGCTCGGCGACGTGAACTTTCACTGGCTGTACCCGCGGCTGTTCTCGCCGGGCCGCCTTGAACTGGGCCCGGTGCGCGTCGACGGCGCGCCCGCGACGGGCGTGCAGATCGAAGACAGCGCGGCCGGCGCCCGCACGCAGGCGCGGGTCGCCCTTGCGGCGCCGCTGCCGCCGGGCGGCGTGGTGACGGTGGAGGCCCCCTTTGCCACCACCATCCCCCGGCGGTTCGGATCCTTTGGTTGCGTCGATGGACACTGCCGGCTGATGGGCGGTTTCTATCCGACGCCGCTGCACCTGGGCCCCGACGGCTGGCAGGCGGACGCCGCCCCCGATCGCGCCGACGTCACCCTGTCGGTGCGGACGCCGGCGGGCGTGGACGTGGTCGCTGGCGACCGGCGTGCCCGCGGCGACGAGAGACAACCGATCGTCGCCAGCCAGACCAACGCCCCCTACGCCACGGTGATCGCCGAGCGCCACGGTTTCTACCAGGACGACCTGGACGCCGGCGCCTTCCGCATCCACTACCTGCACCGCGCCCGGCACGCCACGCACGGCGACCTGGTGCTGGAGACGGCCGGCAACGCGCTGGCCTTCTTGCAGGCACAGCGGCTGGTGACGACGACGTCGCCAACCGCCCCGCGGCCCGCGCTGTGGCTGGTCGAGGCGCCGCTGCGCCACGAGCTGGTGCAGGTGCACGGCGATCTGATCCTGGTGTCGGATCGCATCTTCGGCATCTTCCCTCTCGAGCGACTGCGCAAGTACCACCGCATCGCCCTGGTGCGCGCCGTGTTCGCCGCGGCGCTGGACGGCGGGCTGCGCGCCTTCGAGAACAGCGACGACGTCGATCTGACGGCGACGGCGCTGGCCGCGTACCTGGTGGACGCCTTCACGCTGCAGGAATTTCATCGCATCGAATACGCCCGCGATCTGCTGCGGCCCATCGACTTCCTCCCCGCCGTCGACCAGCTCCTTTACGCGCCGCTGGTGGCGTCGGCCACCACCTATTTCGGCGACGTCGACGACACCGATCGACTGCGCGACGACGTCCGTCGCTTTTCCCACCAGGCGCCCGACGGCCGCCTCATCTACAACAAGCTGCTGGACCTGCTGGGCCGGGCCGGCGTCGATCGCCTCGCCCGCCAGACGCTGACCCAGCGACAGCCGTTTCGGGCCAGCGCCGCCGCGGTCTTCGGCGCCGATCTCGGCTGGTTCTGGCGGCAATGGCTGGGACCGCGCCCGCGGGTGAACTATCGGCTCTTGTCGGTGGTGGCGCAGGATCGGGGCCAGGATCGGGGCCACGCCACGCACGTCATCATCGACGTGGCCCGCCAGGGCGACACCGTCCGCGAGCCGGTCGAGGTGGTGGTCACCGATCGCAACGACGGCGTGCAGACGCTGATCTGGAACGCCGACGGACCCACGCATCGGTTCGAGGTGGACCTGCCGGCGCGTCTGAGCTCCGTGGAGATCGATCCACGCGGGCGCCTGGTCGAATCGGCGGTGGGTGACCTGAGCGGGTCGGACGATCCGCGCTATGACAACCGCGATCCGCGACGCTGGCGCCTGCTGTACAGCGGCTTTGGCGGCCTGCTGAACATCACCCGCCTGTCCCTGAATTTTGCGGCGATCTTTCTCCTCAAGCCGACGCACGACCTGCGCCACGCCCTGGCCCTGACGGCCTATCACAGCGAATCGACGCAGATCGGGGTGGGCGCGACGTTCTTTCGTTTCTTCGGTCGCCAGGCCACGCGCAACTCGCTGACCAGCGCTTTTCTGGCGGGGCTCTCGGCCGGCCGCCTGGATCCGTCGTTCGGGTTGGCCCTGGGAGAGGCGCCTCGCCCCGGCTATCGCCTGTCGGCGCGCATCGGCGTCGAGCACGACGATCGCGATTATGTCTTCGATCCCTGGCGCGCCGTCGGCCTTGACGCCACCGTCGCCTACAGCCTGACCGCGCTGGAGGGTGGCCACCTCTATTCTCAGGCCACCGTCGCCGCCGACGCCCTTCGCCTGTTAGAGCTCGCGCCCGGGTACGTCCTGGCTTTGGAGACCGACGCCGAGGCGACCTTCGGCGATCTGCGCCTGCGCAGCCAGCTGATCGGCGCCGGCGGCCCCACCGGCCTGCGCGGGTTCTCCGCCGACGAACTGCTGGGGCGCGCCCAGGCCACCGCCCGCATCCAGCTGCGCACCGATTTTTTCACCGACCTCGACTGGAACATCCTGTACCTGACCAGCGTGCGCGGCCTGGCCGGAACGCTGTTCGCCGACGGCGCGGCGGTCAGCGGCTGCGACAGCTATGCCTTCTCGCGCCACGGCCTCTTCGCCGACGCCGGCTACAGCCTGCGCGTCCTGCACGACGCGTTCGGCGTCTATCAACAGCTGCTCTCGATCGACCTCGCCATCCCGCTGAACCGGCCGGCGCGGGCGCGTGACTGCTTCGGGATGCCCCCGGACGTGGTGCGGCCGCGCTTCGTGGTGCTGGTGTCGTTCTTCCCGAACTTCTAGGGAGGTTCGGAACCCGTCTGAGGGTTCTGAGCTATTGTCGAGGCCGCGCGCAGACGATCTCGCGGCGCAGCCAGTGGTCAAGCACCAGCAGGGCCCACAGCGGCTTGGCGTGATCGGCCTTGCGCTGCTGGTGTCGTTGATTCCAGCCGGCAAACACTGCCTGATCCAGCAGGCCCAGGTCCCAGGCCGGCGACGAGGCCAGCAGGCTCTCCATTCGCTGGCGCAGCGGTCCCCGCAGCCAGGTGGCCAGCGGGATGCCGAAGCCTTTCTTCGGGCGATCGATGATGACGTCGGGGACGTGGCCGCGCGCCGCCTGCTTGAACAGAAACTTGCTCTGGTTTCGGCGCACCTTGTAACGCGACGGCAGGGCGAAGGCCCAGTCGACGGTCCGGTTGTCCAGCAGCGGCGGCCGCACCTCCAGGCCGTGCGCCATGGACGCCCGGTCGACCTTGGTCAGCACCGATCCCGGCATGTACGTGGTGAAGTCCAGGGCCAGCAGGCGGTGCATCTGGTCGTCGGTCTCCGGCAGCGACGCCCGCAGCGTCGGCGGCAGCACGCCCTCCGCGCCGCGTACCGCACGCGCCAGGTCCGGCAGATCGACGGACGACATCCAGCGCAGGTGGCGCACCGACGGATCGTCGTCCCAGCGGCCGGTGAACCGGCGCAGCTTCCACTCCAGGCTCTGGTAGCGATCGTTGACGGGCAGCCAGCCGACCGCGCGGGCGATGATCTGGTCGCGCAGGACCGCCGGTAATTTTCCGTAAGCGCCGGCGTAGATATGGGCAAAGTACGTGGGGTATCCGCCCCACAGCTCGTCGCCGCCGTCCCCGCCCACCACCACCTTGACGTGACGGGCGGCCAGGCGCGATAGCAAGAACGTGGGCAAGAACGATGGATCGGCCAGAGGCTGATCCAGGGCGTCCAGGGCCACGTCGACCACGTCCAGCAGGTTGTGTTCGTGCAGCGTCTCCACGACGTGCTCGACGCCCAGGCGCTCGGCGACCAGGCGCGCGTAAGGACTCTCGTCGAAATCGGCGGATTCGAACCCGATCGAGAACGCCTTCATCCGCCCGGGAGCCTGCGCGCTGGCCAGGGTGGCCACCGTCGACGAATCAAGCCCTCCGCTGAGAAAGATCCCCACCGGCACGTCGGCGATCAGCTGGCGGCGCACCGCCTGGCCCAGCTGCGTCCACAGCGCGCCCGCCAGCGAAGCGTCGTCTTGCGGCGCCACCGGCCCGGGCGCCGGCACCTGCCAGAAGGCGCGCGGCTGGCCGAGGCGCCCGTCCTCCCAGACCAGGACTTGCCCCGGTCCCAGCTGCTGCACACCCTGCACCAGGGTGTGCGGCGGGTGCAGATAGTCGGAGAAGAAATACGAGACCAGCCCCTCGGTGTCGACGTCGCGACCGACGCCGGGATGCGCCAGCAGCGCCGTCAGCTCTGAACCGAACACCAGTCCCCCGTCGGACAGCGTCGCGTAAAACAGCGGCTTGATGCCGGTGCGATCGCGCGCCAGCGTCAGCCGCCGTTCCCGCGCCTCCCAGATGGCAAAAGCGAACATCCCGTTCAGGTCGCTGACGCCACCCGCCCCGTGCTGCTC